>JACPVK010000089.1 GCA_016191795.1 Gammaproteobacteria bacterium | reverse complement strand
GATGTGGGTGACGGCATTTCTGGGTATGGCGACCAAATTTGCCGAAAGCAGCCTGGCATTGAAATTTCGCGAAATAACACCGGCCGGTGAAGTTTCTGGCGGCCCCATGTACACCCTGTTACATGGCCTGAAAATGAAACGCACGGCCATCCTGTTTGCCACGTTTGCGCTCATTGCATCCTTTGGTATCGGCAACATGGTGCAGGCCAATTCAGTTGTTGATGGTTTGTCATATATTTATCCGCCATTGCGCGATTACGCCTGGATAATCGGTGTGGTGCTGGCCATTACGGTGGGTCTGGTGATTATTGGTGGCGTCAAACGCATTGCCATGATTGCCAGTTTACTGGTGCCGTTTATGGCCATTTTTTATGTCGCGTCTGCGATGATCGTTATCCTGATGCATATCGACGACATTCCGCATGGTTTGTACACTATTTTTAACAGCGCCCTGAATGTGCAGGCTGTGGGTGCGGCAGCCGTAGGGGAAGCCATTCGCTGGGGTGTGGCGCGTGGCCTGTTTTCGAACGAGGCTGGACTGGGTTCATCGCCTATGGCGCATGCCGCAGCCAAAACACCGGAGCCGGTGCGTGAAGGTCTGGTGGCGATGATGGAACCATTCATCGATACCCTGATTATTTGCACCATGACCGGCCTGGTCATAGTACTGACGGGTGCCTATCAAACTGATGATGCACTGCTAAAAGGTGCCGCCTTAACTGCACATGCCTTCAGCCAGGATCTGGGTGATGCCGGTGCCATAGTGGTGGGCATCGGATTAGTGTTATTTGCCGGTTCGACCATTATTTCCTGGTCCTATTATGGTGACCGTTGCGCCCGGTTTTTATTTGGTGACGCTGCGGTCATGCCGTATCGAGTGATTTATGTGTTGCTGGTCGTGGTGGGTGCCGCCGTACCCTTGTCGCTGGTGTGGAACTTTGCGGATATCGCCAATATCCTGATGGCACTGCCAAATTTACTGGCCCTGTTCCTGTTAAGCGGGCTGCTGGTAAAAATGAAGCGGGAATATTTTGAAAAGCATCCGGCTGCGTAACAGGCTCCGTTGAGCCACGAATAAATTTCGTTAAACATGTGAGGTGAAAATATGTCCGAACTAAAAATAGAAGATATCGTCACAGGTGGCGGCGACGAAGCGGTTGCTGGCAAAACCATTATTGTGCATTACACCGGCTGGCTGGCTGATGGCAGCAAATTTGATTCCAGCAAGGATCGTAATGATCCGTTTAGATTCAAGCTCGGCGCAGGACAGGTAATACGCGGCTGGGATGAAGGCTTTAGTGGCATGAAGATCGGTGGCAAGCGTAAACTCACCATCCCCCCGGAGATGGGCTACGGTGCTCGTGGTGCAGGTGGGGTTATTCCACCCAATGCGGTACTGGTCTTTGAAGTGGAGTTATTAGATATCAAATAAGGAATTGTTAATATACGCATGGTAATTTTTTAGCCATGGGCATAATCGAGGGTGACTCGTGTTACAGGCATTGAATAAACAGCATGCAAAAAGGTATCTGATCATTTATCTGATCATGTCCCTGCTGTTTGTCGTGTCTGTAAAACTGCATGTCCACCTGGGGGAAGATGCTTTCCATTCGTCACATGGTGAGACTGTGGCTGTTAGTATCGCGGGCAGTGACATGGCCGGCCTGCAACATGAACACCTCGATGAAGTCCAGGTTGGTCTGGACAAATTCACCAGTAAAATTTTAAAAAATATTGTGTCAGCGCTGATATTTATTACAGCGTTCCTTGTTTTGCAGCTTGCCTGCATTTATTGCATACGCCGATTATCCCGATCTGACGTACCCGTTTTTTCATTGCCCTTTGCGGGCACACCTCCGTTGCGCGCTCCACCTCGCTAGTTATATTTCTCTTTTTAAAATCGATAACCATGTGTGCCTGAAGTGGTTATAAAATCTGTTTTGAATACAAATTGTATTAGTTGGAGTGGATATGCAATCTCAATTGTATCGCGTCAGTTATGTGGCGCTGTTAGTGACCCTGTCGCTGAATGTAAATGCCGAAGTCTGGACACTTAAGTCCAGTATAGAGCGTGCCTATCAGTACGCGCCTGAAATCAAACTGGCCGAAAACGAACGTGAATCGCGTCAGGCAGCAGTAGAAAACTCTTCATATTGGCCAAACCCCACAGTCGATGTGCGGGTAGATAACAAGCTCGGCCTGGATGATGGTTCCGGAGGGTATGACGTAACAGATATAGGTATCACTCAGCCTGTTCCGCTGAAAAGACTTAAATCCCAAAAAGAGTTCGCCGAAGCCTATGCACTGGCGGCTGATCATGAGCTGGAACTAAAACGTTTGTTGCTGGAAACATCGGTGGCTAAAGATTTTCACGAGCTGCAGTACGCACAGGCCGAATTTGCATATGCCAAAGAACGCCTGGCTGTTGCAAATGATTTGCAGCAAAAGTCCGAAAGAAACAAGCAGGGCATTATTGTGCGTTATATGACGCCATTGGAAAAAATGCGTCTGAATATCATTAAAGAAGAAGCCATTCAGCTGGCAAGCAGTTCCGAAGGGCGATACAAGGAGGCATTAACCAAATTTGAAAAGCGGTTATATCTGGAAGTTTCCGATTATGAGTCGGTAGTTGATTTGCAGAAACTGGATACACTTGCCGAGTTAAAATATTTTATGGATAGACAAAGCGCGCATGCAAGCCTGGCTGCACAGCAGCAAAGTATCGTTGCTGCACGTGCCGAGATAGAGCTTGCGAAATCGCGCCGGTTAAATGATCCGGAGCTGCGCCTTAGTCGATCAGTTGATTACTTTAGCCAGGGGCAGGATGAAGTATATGGCCTGACGTTGAGTGTACAGATTCCGCTGTGGGAGACTAAAAATCCGGAAGTGGTACG
>JACPVK010000074.1 GCA_016191795.1 Gammaproteobacteria bacterium | reverse complement strand
TGGTTCAGGCCGCGCCAGGAACCTTCCAGTTTCTGAAATTTCTCATTGTGCATGATGGCGGTTAACTGCCTGGACATGACCTTGTCAATTTCAGCGATAGCCTTGTTAATGGTGACCGACAGATTCTTGTCCCACTTAACTGTGCCACTCATGGCTTCCGCAGTGAGTGTTTTCAGCAGCTCTTTGGTTTCGTCTTTTGGCGTTGGTTTGGTGGCGCTGATCGCCTGCTCAAGGAAACTGACTTCTTTGGTTTCGGTTTCGGCGGCATCGCCCTGTTTCTTTTTGTCAGCCATTATTTGTCACCCTTGTCGTTGTTGCCGCCGAGTTCGCCGGAGAGCGCATTCAGTGCGGCGGTATTGCTTAATACCTGCTCAAGAATTTCTTCGAGTTTTTCCGAACGATCAGCCTTGGTCAGCAGGTCGCGAAGTTTATTGCGTGTTTCCAGTAGTTTTTTCAGGGGCTCTACCTGTTCGATAACTTTATGCGGCTCAAAGTCTTCCATGTTTTTGAAGCGCAGATTCACCGACATTTCGGAATCATTACCTTCAATGGTGTTGTTCACCTTCATTTTAACTTCCGGCGCAATATTCGCCATCACTTCGTTGATGTTGTCCCGGTCAATGCTGGAGAACTTGCGATCTTTCAAGGGCTTTTTGTTTTCGGTGTTATCACCGGAGTAGTCGCCCATGACACCCATAACAAAAGGGATTTCCTTTTCGGCAACAGCGCCATTGGTTTCTACATCATAAGTGATGTGTACACGTGGCTTGCGTACGCGCTTTAGTTTGTCGTGGATACTTTCGGACATTTTGATTACCCCTTGTAATAGATTCGTTAACTATGGCCAATACTGGTTTACAGATATAACTTTATTCACTTTCGGCTTTGATACCGGTGAGTGACCGAAAGTGATCACGGGCTGAAGATTCCGGAATCAGTTCCATAATAAGTTCGTCGAGTGGCATATCGCCCCATTTAACGGCTCGCGCCAGAATATACGAGAGCGGTGAGTGGGGTTCGGTTTTGCGAAAAAACTCGGAGATTTCGGTGAGTTTGCGAAACGCGTCAGCACGGTTTTGCAATGCACCCTGAACGTTACCGCCTGCAGCTGCGGCAGTAGCCGTACCGCCACTTTCTGCACTCTCGGTACCGGCATCTTCAGATGGCAGTTTGTTTTTGCCCAGATATTTAACGGCACCCAGGCTGTTTTCCAGGGCGGTGATAATATTACTGGAAGGCGGTGCATGATGTGTGCCGCAGTGGCCATCGAGCAGGCGGCTGGCTTTGCGAAACTCATCTATGGCCTGTTGCAGGTCATCACGTAAATTGACATAAAACTGCTCACTGGATTCGTTGACGGCGCGTTCGATGTCATCGAGACTGAATTCCAGTTTGTCGGATTTGGCGGCGCGCTGTTCTTCGTCGGTTATTTTTTGTACGTCGAGCGCTTGCTGGTATTGCCAGTAATTAAACGGCCCAACTGACGCACCTTCGGTGATATTCACATTACGTATAGGCGCAATTAATACACCTTCAGCGCCTTCACCATTTAAACCGGCGAGCGGGGCAACGCGCGTTTCCATGCCATCTTCATCCGGCATGGGGTACAGGTTTTCCCAGTATTTTTCGATCAGCTGGCGAATCAGGCTAAAGCCGTCGCGCAGACCCTGAAAGCCATGGCGCCGAATCAGTGCTTCGGTGTACCAGCAAGCTACTTCCAGATCCTTGCCCTGATTTTTTAAAATGTCGGGCGCCAGTGCGATAACCTTGCGCCAGCTTTCCGTGGCTTCCGGGCTGGCGCCATCAAACATGCTGTTACGCTCGGCAGCGCGTGCAGCATTGCGTGCATCTTTAATGGAGTAGTAAGGGGACGTTGGAGAGGAGTCTTCCCGGATATCACTGCCTGCCGGGCTTGCTTCTGATACCGGTTGAAGTAGTCCGTTGATATCTACAATCTCAGGTGTTGCCATTTATTGTGTTTTCCATGTTGTGGCCAGAGCGAGAAACTTTGCGCTGTAATCCAATCGCTAATTACAATTAATCCTAAGTAATTTAGGTATTTATAAGATATCAAATGCGTTTAGTAAAGTTGCACCAGGCAATTATCCAGACGCACATTTTGGATGAAATCATCAGTCCCTAAACGAGAAGATGTATCATGCCGCTTGGATGAGACTAGCACAATAGGTAATATTCTCACTTGAGGAACCGAATACTACCTTGATCGGGTTATGATAGGCAACACTTGCTAAAAGTTAAGTGATTGAAATATAGGCAGATTTCAAACCATGCTACAGCTATTTCAGGAAGATAATTAAATGTATTTGCAGATATCAATTATTAAAAGCCCGACGGCTGTACAGGAAGCAACCAAAACATTTAATGCACAGGGTGGATATATCGGTCGCGGTGCCAATAATCAATGGGTCTTGCCGGATCCGGATCGCTTTTTATCCGCCAAGCATTGTCAGATCAGCTCACAAAATGGTCAGTATTTCGTTACTGATTTAAGCACCAATGGCACTTTCTATAATGGTTCGGTTGAACCGCTGGGTAAGGGAAACAAGGTTGCGCTCAAGGAAGGGGATGTATTCGCTCTGGGTGAATATGTATTTCAGGTTACCCAATGTGGTGCAGCTGCCAATGCCGTAACACCTGGCGCATTCGATCAGCCGGCTAGCCATGACAACCCCTTTGCCTCCAGCCCTTTTGCCGTGCCGGCAGATGATAATGATCTGTTTAACACTCCGGCATCGGGTGCCAGCTTCAATCCTTTCAGTCAGGGGCATGTCTCCACATCGGACTCCTTATTTAATGTGGAGCCGGAAGTGGTCGACCCCTTGCTGGCACTTGACAATGCCCGACAGGGTACGGCGCCCTCCTATAATGATTTCGATCCGTTTGCCAAAGGCAGCAGTCATTCTGATGGCGCCTCATCGGTTAATCAATCCATCGCCTGGCCCGAAACCAGGCCGGAATCGGGTAGTGCAGGTGGTGCCATACCCGAAGACTGGGATGATGATTTGCTCGGTACGGCGGCACCGCCGCCGCCACCTCCGCCTCCGGTAACGCCCAGGCAGGCCGCCCGGCCGGCACCCGTTGCACCAGGACCCGTACCGGTTGCACCGGTACAACCGGCAGTTGATGTCGAGGGTTTATTACAGGCTGCCTATCTAAAAATTGCCGAGCTGGAAAAAATCAACAAAAAATTCGCCCTGGAACTGGCCACATTCCGGCAACAAAAAGCGGCCCCGGTCACGGCCTCGGGTCCGATTTCAAAATCAGATGCTATTCTGATGGAGGCTTTGGGTTTTGCTGACCGTAATTTGCCGGCAGAAAAAATTCAGGAAATCAGCCAGACCGTCGGCGAGATGTTGCGCGATATGGTGGCTGGCATGATGAGAATCCTGAGTTCTCGCAGCAGTATCAAAAATGAATTTCGTATGAGTGTGACAACCATACAGCCGGTAGAAAACAATCCGCTCAAGTTTTCAGCCACTGTCGATGACGCGCTGGAAAATATGTTTCTCAAAAAAGGTAATGCCTATAAAGGTCCCAAACAATCTGTTGAGGAGGGTTTTACCGGTATTGCCGAACATCAGATCGCCGTATTATCCGGTATGCGCTCTGCCTTCAAGGGCGTGCTGGAACGTTTTGATCCATTAGTCCTGGAAAAACGTTTTGATAAACAAAACAAGGGTGGTTTGATACCGGGCAGTAAAAATGCAAAAAACTGGGAATTATTCACCGAGTACTACACTGATCTGGCGGGTGATCTGGATAATTCGTTTCAATATCTTTTCGGCGATGACTTTGTACGGGCCTATGAGGATCAGCTGCAGCGTCTGGCCATCACTCGAAGCAAACAGAAAAATTGATCAACAAGGATTAATGAAGATGACACGTTTTGTACAAATCGTATTAATAGCAGGTGTTTTACTGGCTGAAACGGCATGCACTGCCGTGAACAGTGGTGTAGGCGGTTACTTTGGTCTGGATACTGATCTGAAAATTTCTTTCGTTGCCGATGCGGATATCAATCCGGACGACAATAAAAAACCCTCACCGCTGTACATTCGCATGTACGAATTAAAATCGACAAAAATGTTTAACAAGGCGGATTTCATCTCTTTATATGAGCGTGATAGCGAAATCATTGGCGCCGATTTAATTGGTGTACAAAAATTGAAACCCCTGAAGCCGGGTGATGTCCGTGATGATTTTCTGGTGCTTGATGATAAAACCACCTATGTCGCACTGTACGCCGAGTTTTTGCAATACAAGGATGCGGTATATCGTGTAGTGATCCCGGTTACATCCAATAATGTTATTACTTCGTCAGCCAGGGTACGTATCTCGGGCAATGCGCTGAAAATTATCGATGGCAGTAGTGCCGACGAGCGTGAATCGGATAATGCAAAGCCTGCGTCTAAAACGACCAGGCCTGCAGCTAAAACATTGACCAAGCCGTCCTTTAAAGGCGACGAGATTTAATCTTTCCGGATTAAATTCCACTCAACCCGTAACCCAGTGAGTCAATAATGTCCTTAGATAGCAAAGTTGTCTGGTCAGAAGGAATGTTTCTGAATCCGCAACATTTTCAACAACAGGAGCGCTATTTCGAACGCTACATTGAAGGTAAATGTTCTGCCTTTGGCGCCTACGGTTGGGGCTTGCATCATTTTGAAGTCGACCAGCAACTGCTGCATCTCGGCAAAATATCGGTTACCCGCGCACGCGGCGTATTTCCCGACGGTTCACCGTTTAACTTTCCGGATATAGATGTGGCGCCACCGGTACTGGAAGTGCCGGAAAACACCCATAACGCCATAGTGTATCTCGCCATACCAGTGAAGCGTGCCGGTGCCGTCGACGTGTTGTCAGAAGACAATACACAGGGTCTGGCACGTTATTATTCAAAGGAACAAACTGTACGTGATGTGACGTCGGAGTCGGGCGATAATTTAACGATCAATGTTGGCAAATTACGTTTCAGATTATTGCTGGAAACCGATGACTTGAGTGGTTATGCCTGTATAGGTCTGTTGCGCATTGCAGAATCGCGCGAAGATAAAAATGTATTACTGGATGATCAATACATTCCCACTGTGCTGGATTGCAACGCAACGCCTAAATTATCCGGGTTTCTGGCTGAGCTGTCTGGCCTGTTGCATCATCGTGGTGAATCGATTGCCGGTCGACTGGCCGATACCAAACGCGGCGGTACGGCAGAAATCGCTGATTACATGATGTTGCAATTAATCAATCGCCTGGAACCGCTGACCAATCACCTGGCAGGTATGAATGGTTTGCATCCCCTGTCACTGTACGCCGAGTCATTGCAAATGGTGGGGGAGTTATCCACGTTTGTTACCAGGAACAAACGGCCACCCGGATTCGATACTTATTTGCACGACAATCTGCAAAAAACTTTTGTACCGTTGATGACGGCATTGCGTCAGTGTCTGAGCATGGTGTTCGAACAAACGGCTATTTCAATGGATCTGGTCGAGAAAAAATACGGTATACGTGTTGCCGAAATTACTGACAGGTCTTTGTTAACAACTGCATCGTTTGTACTCGCCGCTCGTGCCAATGTTCAGGAAAATGCCTTGCGTATGCATTTGCCGGCACAGATTAAAATTGCACCGGTGGAAAGAATTCGTCAGCTGGTTAATGCTGCCATGCCGGGTATCGCCCTCAAGGCATTGCCGGTTGCGCCGCGCCAGATACCTTATCACTCCGGGTTTACTTATTTTGAACTGGAAAAACAAAGTGATTTCTGGAAGGAGCTGCAACACTCCGGTGGTTTTGCCCTGCATATAGGTGGTGATTTTCCCGGGCTGGAACTTGAGTTTTGGGCGATTCGCCAATAAGAAATTAAGGAGTGTGTTATGGCATCAGATGAATCGGATAAAACAGTTTTTCGTCAGCCCTCAGCCGGTGACGGTGATCGCACCCAGATAAGACCTACACCGGGTCGACGACCTGCAACACCCAGTCAACACGCAACGCCTGCCGCGCCGCCACCCAGTTATGTGCCGCAACAACCGCGCCAGCCGCAATATGCCGCGGCGCGACAAAGTGCTGATCATGATGCGGGGAATTTTCATACTGGCCATGGCCTGAATCCGCTGGTTAACACCGCATCCACCTTGCTGGCGGTGTTTGAAAAAACCCGGCACACGGTTAGTCATCCCGATGTGGGCGGTTTACATCAACGCCTGGTTAACGAATTAAAAAACTTTGAAGTCCAGGCCAAAGAGCAGGGCTTGAAGCCGGAAATAGTTTTATCGGCTCGCTATGCATTATGTACTGCGCTGGATGAAGCCGTGCTCAATACCCCCTGGGGCAGCGAAAGCGCCTGGACCCAGCGCACGTTGTTAAGTGTGTTTCACAATGAAACCGCGGGTGGTGAAAAATTCTTTTTACTACTGGACAGGGTGCGGCAATCACCTGCCGAAAATATCTACATACTTGAACTCTTTTATATTCTGTTAAGTCTGGGATTCGAAGGTAAATACCGGGTTATTCACCGTGGCCGAGAAACGCTTGAACAGATTCGTGATGAGTTGTTCCGCATCATTCGCAATAACCGCGGAGAATACGAACGCGAACTGTCGCCCAGCTGGCATGGCCTCGGGAAAATTCGCAACACGCTTACGCAATATATTCCAGTGTGGGTAATGGCCAGCATTATTGGTGCGGTGCTATTGCTGGCTTATTCAGGTTTCAGATTCTGGTTGTACCAATCTTCTTCACCGGTGGCGGAGCAATTAACCGAAATTTCACAGCTTAAGGCAGTTGCCAAACCTGGTCGTTTGGAAGAAGCACCGAAAAGCACGCCGTTCGAATAATAAAAAAGAGCCATCTAGATGAAGAAATTGATTGAGATTTTAAAAAACAGAATTGTTATATCGATTATTGGTTTGCTGGCACTGGCCATCATAATCTGGTTTGTTGGTCCGTATATCAAATTTGGTGAAGGCAATACGGCGCCGCTGGAAAGCGTGGTCGCCAGGCTGGTAGCCATCATGATTATTATTGTGCTGTGGGGCCTGAATAATCTACGGGTGCAGCTTCAAGCCCGCAAACAAAATGAAGAACTGGTTGGCGATCTTCAGGAAAATAATAAAGATTTAAAATCCGACCATGCCTCCGGCCAGACTGCCGAAGAGTTGCATCAGCTCAATCAACGTTTTTCGCAAGCGCTGGCAACCTTAAAGAAACTTAAATTTAAAGGTTCGCACACCAGCAAGGCATTATATGAATTGCCCTGGTACATCATTATTGGTCCTCCCGGTTCGGGTAAAACCACGGCGCTGGTGAACTCCACGCTGGATTTTCCGTTGGCTGAGCAATTTGGCAAGGGTGCCCTGCAAGGCGTGGGCGGTACGCGTAACTGTGACTGGTGGTTCACCAATGATGCCATTCTGATTGATACCGCGGGCCGATACACCACCCAGGACAGTCACAAAGTTGTCGACAGTTCGGCCTGGGAAGGTTTTTTAAACCTGCTGAAAAAAAATCGTCGCCGACGCCCGATTAATGGCGCCATTATCGCTATCAGTATTCACGATTTGCTAACCCAGTCGGAAGAGCAGCGTGTCGCTCACGCCAAGATCATACGTACCCGTATTGATGAGTTGATGGAAAAACTGGAAATTCGGTTTCCGATTTATTTAATGTTTACCAAATGCGATCTGGTTTCCGGCTTTACCGAATTTTTTGAAGACCTGAGCAAGGAAGATCGTGAACAGGTTTGGGGTGTGTCATTACCGAATGCACCCAAGGCCTCACAAGGCCCGGACTTTGATTATTTGTCACAGGAATATGAAAAATTATTAAAGCGTACCTACGATCGCGTACTGTGGCGTATTCACACCGAGCGTGATGTCAGGCGCCGTGCGCTGATTCAGGGATTCCCGTTACAAATGGAAAATCTGAAACTCATTATCGACAGTTTCGTCAGACAGACATTTATCAGTAATCGCTATCGCTTTCAGCCTTATTTGCGCGGCATTTATTTTACCAGTGGTACCCAGGAAGGCAGCCCGATTGATCGTCTGATGAGTGCTGTGTCGTCGAGCTTTGGTTTTGCACGTGAAGCGGTGCAAATGCCGCATGGCCAGGGCAAGAGTTATTTTCTGGGTCGGCTGTTTCGCGATGTGATGTTTCCGGAATCGGAACTGGTGGGTTCCAACAGAAAATACGAAACCATTATTCTCTGGGCGCAACGTGCGGCGTATGTTGGAATCGCGTTGTTCGTCATTCTCACCCTGGTGGTGTGGGCTGGCAGTATCAGCCGTCATCAAATGTATATGGGCGAAGTGCAAAACTATATTGGTGAATTCAAAACCGAAAGCAAACGTCTGAGTGCCTGGAACAAGGATCCGCGCAGTGTGTTGCCCACACTCAATGCACTGGCCAAAGCCAGTATTGTTTACGATCAGGAACAACATCCCTGGTTGTCGGGTATGGGTTTGTATGACGGCAATGTGGATGATGCAGCCGATGATGCCTATGCAGCCTATCTAAAAGAATTATTGCTGCCCAGACTGGTCGGCTATCTCGAGGTTTATATCAAGCAGGGCCACAGCGGTGGTGATCTGTACAACACGTTTAAAACTTATTTGATGTTCAATAAAACCGAACATATCAACAAGGAACAGATTAAAAACTGGTTTGTCAGTAACTGGTCACAAACCATGCAGGGTGAAGCCACCCATCGCAAACAACTCGAAGCACATCTGGATGCCTTGCTGGAACTGGATCTGGAACCGGTCGCCATTAATCCGGCGCTGGTGAGTCAAACACGTGAAGTGTTATTGCGGGTACCGGTAGCGCAACGTATCTATAGTCGTATTCGTACCAATCCTAGTTATACACAGCCGGTAGATTTACTGAATTTGTATGGTGAATCGGTGCGTTCAGCCTTCAAGGTGAACGAGAGCGTTATCAGGACTTTAAATATTCCCTTTCTGTTTACAGCGGATGGTTACAAACAAATAGATTTATCAACCGATTCGCCGGTAATAGCCGACATTACCAACGAACGCTGGGTGCTGGATGACGGTGAAAACGCCCGCGTTGATTTTGTAAAAGACGATCTGGATGAAATCAGCGAGAAAGTTAAGGAATTGTATATCGCCGAATATCTTCAGCAGTGGAACGCGGTGTATGCGGCGCTGGAAATAACCGAATTCACCAGTATCAAGCATGCCAATGATGTACTGGCGAGCTTTACCGATCCGGTATATTCCCCGCTGTTATCCATACTGCGAGTAGGTGCGGAAAACACCACGCTGTCGAGTCAGTTGCTGGCTAATGCGGCAGATGATTACACCGAAGGCAAGACCGGCAAGGCCACGGCATTTCTGGCGGATAAATTTGAAGGCACAAAAGTTGATGTGCAGTTCCGCGAGCTTAATGTGTTACTAAGAGAAACGCCGAAAAAACCGGCTGGCATCAATCAAACACTGGATAACATTCGTCAGTTGCAGGCGTTTGTCAGTGAAATTTCCTTATCACCGGATCCGGACAAAAAATCCTTTGAAGTCGCACAGGCGCGTTATCAAAGTGGTTCGGCTACTCCGTTAACCTTGCTGCGCGCTTATTCGGCGACAACACCGCCACCGTTAAAACGCTGGCTCGAATCGCTGTCACAGGAAATATGGAAAGTCATACTGCGATCAGCTCATTCGCATGTTAATGCAGAATGGCGTACCAAAATTTACCAGCCTTATATGCAAGGCCTGTCGGGACGTTACCCGTTAAACCGTGCATCACGTGATGAGCTGGCACTACTGGATTTCAGCGAGTTCTTCAAGCCTGCCGGCACATTCGATACGTTTTTTATCAGCCATATGAAGCCCTTTATCGATACCGGGTCAAGCTGGGGCAATCGTGGTGTGGATAATTACAGCATCGGATTCTCCGGTGAGGCAATTAGCCAGGTTAAACGCGCACAGTTTATCAAGAGTGTTTTCTACAGCAGTAACCCGGGTGTGCCCGGTGTCACACTGCAATTCAGGCCTTATCGAATGGAAAAAACCGATGTGCGATTCACCCTGGAAATTGGTGACAAACGTATTTCCTATAATCACGGTCCCAAATTCTGGAATCCGCTCAAGTGGTCGGGTGAAGATGAGAACAAGCGTGTGCGTTTGTTGTTCGAAGATTTAAAAGAGAATGTACATTCAGCAACCTATGAAGGACCCTGGGCATTGTTCCACTTGCTGGATAAATCCAGTATCCAGAAAACATCCCAGTCCAATGTGTATATTGCCACTTTCACTGTCCATGAAGAGTCCGGTGATGGCGATAAAAAATCAAATATTGCACATAAAGTTCAATATGAAATTAAAACCGAGAGTGTGAATAGCCCGCTGGAGCCTAATCTGCTGGGTGCATTCAGAGTACCGGAGTCGATATAAATGCCTGCTGAATTAGTCACCGGATTGTTTGGTAAATTGCCTGCACACGGTGACTTTATTCATCGTAACCTGCCTTCGGATGTGATGAACACCTGGGATGAATGGTTGCAGCATTATATCGCCAGTTCACGCGAACAAATGGGCGAGGCCTGGTTGAATATTTATCTCACCAGCCCGGTGTGGCGTTTTGTGTTCTCATCCGGCGTGCTCGATAACAACAGCTGGGCGGGCATGATGATTCCCAGTGTTGACCGGGTGGGTCGTTATTTTCCGTTTACCGTACTCACAAAATTACCCGCAAAGTTTAACCCGCTTGAATTCTTGCCACAAAATGGCGCCTGGTTTGATCAGATTGAAAATGTATTGATAGATGCGCTGGAAACAGAATTAACAGTCGACGATATCATGCAGTCTATCGATACTTTCCAGATTAACGTTGAGAATGCCTATGAGAGAAATCAGGCCGTTTCGGGCAATTCGTCACAAGCTGTAAAAATGATGTCGAATATGGATTTGCCACAGAGTATGTATTCGTTCTTGCTGGATGCCAGCTTGCGCAAGGCGCATGCCAGTTACAGTGTGTGGTCAACCCAGGGTTCGGAACGCGTAGAGCCGTGTATTTTTTCAGTGCAGGGCTTGCCTGCCATCGATGGAATACCAGCCATGCTGGATGGCGAATGGCGGCACTGGCAATGGAATCAGCCTTACGTATTTTAATGTATAAACGTTTAATGTTGGAATTTGTATGAGTGATACCACAGTCAGGCGGCCGATTAAATGGAACTCCTTTGCCGAAAGCAATGTCGGCACGGTTCGCACCATTAATGAAGATTCCATACTCGCCAAACCCGAGACCAGTCTCTGGGCAATTGCCGATGGCATGGGTGGATACGAAGCCGGTGATGTTGCCAGCAGTTTAATTGTTAAAACACTGGATGAGCTGGCGTATAAAGATTCGCTCAGCGAGATTGTTAATGCCGTTGAAGACACACTGATCGATGTGAATCATCGCATACTGGAGTATGCCGATATCATGCTCGATGGCCGCATGCTCGGCAGTACAGTGGTCAGTTTAATTATTCGTGGCCGGGTGGGTGCGTGTATCTGGGCCGGTGATTCGCGACTGTATCGTTTTCGTAATGGTCAGCTACAACAATTATCGCGTGATCATTCGCATGTTGAAGAGTTAATGTCACAGGGTCATATTACGCCAGAAGAAGCCGCCAATCATCCGGATTCCAATGTGATTACCCGAGCTGTGGGTGCGCACGAAGAATTGTATCTGGATTTGAATGTTTTTAATTTGCAAGTGGGCGATACACTGCTGTTATGCAGCGATGGTTTATACAATGCGATTAAACAACCGGATATTATTCCGTTATTGTCGCTGCCCACGCCAGAAAAAATAGTTAAAGAACTGTTGGCCACAGCGCTGAAAAATGGCGCATCCGATAATGTCTCTATCATTATTGTAAAAGGTGAACCCGGCTCGGTACCTGCACAGTCGCGTGCTGATGCCACAGAAAATATGGAAGAAAAAGCCTGATCCCATGACTGACTCCGATGATAAAACAAAAATAAAAACAGTTCGCAATGCAGATGATATGGATGCGACGCGGCTGAAAACGCCTTCGCCCAATCAGGACCAGACCCGCATTGCTCCAGGGCGGGCAGCACAGGAAGACAAGACCCGCATTGCGCCAGGGCCGGCAGCACAGGAAGACAAAACCCGCATCGCCGCCAAAAACAATTTGCCATCGGGTGTGGATCAAACAATTCCCGAGGAAGCTACTCGCATTGCTACTCCGCGCACAGCTCCCCGGACAACGCCAGGTTACTTGCCGGATAAAACGCTACCGGATGCTGTTAACAATGTTCGCCAGATGACCGCGGATGGACAACACCAGTTATTAAAACAGCGTTTTGTTCTGGAGCAGGTGATAGGCTCCGGTGGTATGGGGATAGTTTACAAGGCAAAGGATTTGCTCAAGGTCGAAGCCAATGACCGCGATCCCTATGTCGCCATCAAGGTATTGGGTGAGGAATTCAAGGCGCATCCGGAATCGTTCATTGCCTTGCAGCGCGAGTCGCGCAAAACCCAGCGCATTGCACATCCCAATATTGTAAGTGTGTTCGACTTCGACCGCGACGGCGACACCGTCTTCATGACCATGGAATACATGGATGGCAAACCGCTGGATAAATTGCTCAATCAATATCGATCCACCGGTTTACCAACAGATGATGCCTGGGAAATTCTGGGCTGTATTTGCTCTGCGCTGACGCACGCCCATAAGGAAGATATTATTCATTCCGATTTCAAACCGGGCAATGTGTTTGTCACCACGCGCGGCGTGGCCAAGGTATTTGACTTTGGTATTGCCCGCGCGGTAGCGCAAATCGAACATCATGATGCTTCAGGTGAAGATAAAACCCTGTTTGATGCCGGTAATCTGGGTGCGCTCACACCGGCCTACGCCAGCCTTGAAATGCTGGAAGGACAGACACCGGATATTCGTGACGATCTTTATGCCGTGGGTTGCGTGGCGTATGAGTTGTTTACCGGCGAGCATCCATTTAACAAAATTCCGGCAGATGAAGCCGAGCGAAAAAAACTCAAACCCAAACGCATCACCACCATTACCAAAAGACAATGGAGGGCAATTGAAGGCGCACTGGCCTTCCGCCGCGAAAACCGTACCGCAACCGTTGATGAGTTTTACCGGCAAATAAAATACAAACGCAAACCGGCGTATCAGCTGGCGGCTTCGCTGGCTATCTTGCTGGCTTTATTTGTGGTGATTTATTTTCAATACATCAAACCACAGCCGGAAGGGCCGGATAAAAACGCGATGCGTAATGAACTGGAGTATGAAATCCGGGTGGATTTGTTCAAGAAAAATATAATCCGATTAATCGGCGATGCATCGTTTACCGCGTCGTGGGAGTCGGAACTCTGGTCGGAATATCAGGGCTTGCGAGAATTACTGGATAAAGAAGATCCCTGGCTGCTGACCAACACCGAAACCATTTATAAATTGTATGCCAAAAAAATTGATGAACTGGTCTCCGGCAAACGTTATGCCAATGCGAAAATATTAGTCACCAATGCCTACCGTTATACCGGTGACACCCAGTGGCTGGATCAGCAAAAGCAGTTGATTGCCGATGCAATGGCGGGCGATGGCAGGGAAGTGGTTGTCAAACAGCCGGATGTTATTAATCAAATGCCCGACCCACAGGCAAAACAAAAGAAAGCCGTGGAGTTATTTGAGCTGGCGCTCAAAAATGTTAATCAACAGCTGAACTGCCAGTCATCGTTGAATATGCAAAATATCGATGCCGCGGTGAATAAACTGCGCTCACTGGATGCGGCCCGCTACAATTCACTGGAACCGCAAATTGTCAAATCACTGGCATCCTGTATCGAGCTGGTCGGCAAATCCATGTCGGAACGTGCTGAAGAATACAAAACCGAAGCCATGCGCATCTTCAACTCAAATCGCGTCATTGCCGCCATTAAAATACAGGCGCGTGATCCCTG
>JACPVK010000023.1 GCA_016191795.1 Gammaproteobacteria bacterium | reverse complement strand
TCGGTGCTGATTAATGATGAAACCCTCAGCTTTGACGGCGACCGATTTGAACAGGTGCTGGTGCATGTCTATAAAGCATTGAATTACATTTCCATGGGTCAGGTTGATTCGGCGCGAGTCGAAATGTTACAGGCCGATGTGAAAATGATGGAATGGGGTGAAACTCCTGAAGAGGATCCGTTTACCCGCTACCTGTCCGGTATTGTGTTTGAAGCACTGGGCGAATTTGACGATGCCCGTGTTGCCTATAGCCGTGCCGTTGAGGTGTACAAAAAAACCAAAGCCAGGCATGGTTTGAATGTGCCGGCGCAATTGAAAAATGATTTGTTATTTATGCTGGCAAAAACCGGTATGAATAATGAGTTGCAGCAATACAAAAAAGAATTCGGTATGAGTGGCTACAAGCCGCCCAATACCCAGGGCATGGGTGAATTAATTGTAGTGATGAACAACGGCCTGGCGCCACAGCGTGACCAGACCGGCATTCAAACTTATTCCACCGAAATGGCCCTGAATATTCGCATTGCCATTCCAACCTATCCGCTGCCACCGGCTTATGTAAATCAGGTGCGCTTGCAGGTGGGTGATCAGCAAAAAATTCTGGAACCGGTAGAAAATATTGATGGCCTGGCACGTGCTGCGCTCGAATCCAGTATTGCCGGTATTACAGCACGCGCACTGGCGCGCGCCGTAGTGAAAAAGAAAATGGAAAAGGAAACTGGTGAACGTCAGGGTGGTCTGGCGCAATTAGCCATGCTGGTAATGAATACCGCATCGGAAATAGCCGATACCCGTTGCTGGAATACCTTGCCACAGGAAATTCAGCTATCGCGCGTGTACTTGCCCGAAGGTACATATGAATTGAAACTCGATGTGATAGGTCAGTCACGTGCGGTGGTTGATTCGTATAATTTTCCTGTCACGATTAAGGCCGGTCGTAAAACAATTATTTCCGAGCACTGGGTTGCTCCGCGAGCCAGTATTGCATCGCCCGTTAAGTCAACAGGTACGGTCACGAAATCCGCCAATCGTATCAATTAAAATTTGATTAAGGAAAGCATGATGAATAAGTCGCTATACAGATTATCCACAATACTGGCAACAGGCCTGCTGTTAAGTATGCAAAGTGTTGTTGCGGCATCCAAACCCGACTGGGTGGAAGGCGATGCCGATATGTATCCCAATGAACAATATTTGATTGCTACCGGCTCTGCCTCAACACCGGAACTGGCAAAAGATCGCGCCCTGGGAAATCTGGTAAAGATTTTTGAAACGCATGTTAAAGAATCAACCACTACACAATCGGATACGCGGGTGCAGGTAAAAAATGGCAAGGAAAATGTCAGCAAGGATCAGCGACTGGCGCAACAAATCAATATTCATACCGACAAGGTCGTAAACGGAGCGCGTATTGCCGAAAGCTGGTTCGATAAACCGGTGCTGATGCATTATGCCCTGGCGGTACTGGATCGCAGCCAGGCGGGTAATAATATGCGTGATGAAATGCGCAGGCTGGATGACGAAACGGCGGTTGAGCTGACACGCAGTGAATCAGAAACCGATGTGCTGTTGTCGATGTCGGCATTGAACCATGCAGTGCAGTTGCAACGTGAGCGTGAAGCATTGCAAAAAACCTTAAAGGTCATTGATCTGAGCGGTATGGGTTCGCCTGAAAAATGGAATATGGCGGATTTACGCGGCAATCTTGAAACCAAATTACAATCCCTGCGCATCGCAACCAGTGTGGGCAGCGATAGCTACGGAAAGCTCGACCAGATTTTACGTTCGGCGATGGCGAATGCCGGTTTTCCCTCGGCTGGAAATGATGCAACTTATACACTGGTTGCGGATCTGGAAACCCAGGATCTGGGTATGCGCGAAGGCTGGTACTGGTTGCGTGGCAAACTGAGTGTGAAACTGGTGGAAGCCAATGGTAAAATTCGCGGCCGCAAGGAATGGCCGTTAAAAGTCTCCGCACTGCAACGCAACGATGCGGAAAGCCGAATGATGACGCAGGTTTCGCAAAAGCTGAATCAGGATCTCAAAATGGCCATGCTATCGTTTGCGACGGCTGATAAGTAAACCCTATCGAGATATTTAATGAATATGAAACAGCACGATTCCATCCGGGCTGTCGTCTGGCGTGATGACAGCCTTTTTTTATTAGATCAACGCATACTGCCACAGCAGCAACAATTCATTGAACTGCGTAATGCACGGGATACCGCCAACGCGATTCGCGATATGGTGGTGCGTGGTGCACCGGCCATTGGAATAGCAGCCGCTTATGGTGTAGTGCTGGCAGCACGCGAACATTATCGTAACAGCCCGCAGTCCTGGAAAAAACAAATCCAGATCGATCTGAAAATACTGGCCGAGTCGCGTCCAACAGCGGTTAATCTGTTCTGGGCGCTGGAGAATATGCAACAATGTATTGCGAACATTGAATCGGATCCGTTTCCGATTTTGTTAAAACAGGCAGAAAAAATTTATCAGGATGATATCGCCGCCAATTACACCATGGGCCGTCTGGGTGCTTCGCTGATTAATAATGATGGACGTGCTGTACTCACGCATTGTAATACCGGTTCACTCGCTACCGGTGGCTTTGGTACGGCACTGGGTGTTATTCGCCAGTCCTTTATTGATAAAAAAATTAGTGCTGTTTATGCCGACGAAACCCGTCCCTGGTTACAAGGTGCGCGCCTGACGGCGTGGGAACTGGTGCAGGACAAAATTCCGGTCACCTTGTTATGTGAAGGTGCCGCGGCGAGTTTAATGCGGCAGGGCAAAGTTAGCTGGGTGATTGTCGGTTCTGATCGTATCGCGGCCAATGGTGATGTGGCCAATAAAATTGGCACTTACAGTCTGGCGGTGAATGCGCGTCATCACGGTGTCAAATTTATGGTCGTGGCACCCACCACAACTGTCGATATGAACATTGCAAGCGGTGAACAAATTCCAATCGAACAGCGCGCAACAGATGAAGTGCTGGCTTGTGGCGGCAAGCGTATTGCCGCAGAAGGCGCAGCAGCCTGGAACCCGGCTTTTGATGTGACACCGGCTGAACTGGTGGATGTCATCATTACAGAAAACGGTATTGTGCAAAATCCGACCCTGCAAAAAATGCAGGACATGATGCGCGGCAAACCAGTTTGATACCGGATCGTATCAAGTATTGCAAATGTTTTATTCAGTTCTTAAATCAATACATATCGGTTGCGTAGTATTGTCGATTAGCGGCTTTATTTTACGCGGTATCTGGATGATGAATGCTTCGGCGTTGCTACAGCATTCACTGACCAGGCGATTGCCACATATTATAGATACCCTGTTGCTGGCATCCGCATTGATCATGGCTTATCTGAGTTCACAATACCCGATACAGCAACCCTGGCTGACTGCCAAGTTGTTTGCGCTACTGGTTTATATCGGACTGGGAATGGTGGCGTTACGATTTGGAAAAACGGCGAAGATTCGAGTGCTGGCCTGGCTGCTGGCTGTGCTGGTGTTTTTTTATATTGTACTGGTTGCCATCACCAGAAATCCCGTGCCATTTATCAGCTAGATTATCTGCGCATCCCTGCGCGAATAATATGTTAGCGTTTGTTCATCGGCACATAATTTCTTTCTACAGAGCCGGTATAAAGCTGACGTGGCCGGCCAATACGCTGGCTTGGGTCGGCAATCATTTCCATCCAGTGTGCTACCCAGCCAACAGTACGTGCGATGGCAAACATAACGGTGAACATATTGGTTGGGATGTTGAGAGCGCGATAGATAATGCCGGAATAAAAATCGACATTGGGATACAGTTTGCGTTCGATAAAATATTGATCCTTGAGTGCCACTTCTTCCAGTTTTAACGCCAGTTCAAACATTGGGTTGTTGCCATCAGAAGTTTCTTTTAATACTTTGTGGCACATGTTGCGAATGATGGTGGCACGCGGGTCAAAGTTGCGGTACACGCGATGACCAAATCCCATTAAACGGAACGAATCATTTTTATCTTTGGCCCTGGCGATGTATTTGTCGATGTTTGAGACGTCGCCAATTTCCTTGAGCATTTTCAGCACGGCTTCATTGGCGCCGCCGTGAGCTGGCCCCCACAATGAGGCAATACCGGCTGCAATACAGGCAAACGGGTTGGCGCCGGAACTGCCGGCCATCCGGACCGTAGAAGTGCTGGCATTTTGTTCGTGATCGGCGTGCAGAATAAACAACAGATTCATGGCTTCAATGGCCAGCTTGCTGGGTATAAATGGTTCACAGGGCGTGGAGAACATCATGTGCAGAAAATTACCGCAATAATCCAGGTCATTTTGCGGGTACATGATGGGTTCGGATACGCTGTGCTTGTAGCAGGCCGCGGCAATGGTGGGCATTTTTGCGATCAGGCGATGCGCCGAAACTTCCCGGTGTTTGGGATCGTGGATATCGATGGAGTCGTGGTAGAAGGCGGACATGGAACCAACCACGCCAATCATCACCGCCATGGGGTGTGCATTGTAATGGAAACCATTGAAGAAATTACGCATGGTTTCCTTGATCATGGTGTGATGGATGATGATATTTTCAAATTTGGATAACTGGTCCCGTGTGGGTAATTCACCATGGATTAACAAATAGGCCACTTCCAGAAAATTGCTTTTTGCTGCCAGTTGTTCAATCGGGTAACCGCGATAACGCAGGATTCCCTGATCGCCATCAATATAGGTAATGCTGCTTTCACAGCTGGCCGTGGAGACAAAACCCGGATCAAATGCCAGTAAACCTTTATTGTTATAAAGGGGTGAGATTTCCAGTGCCGAGGGGCCGGCAGTACCCTGACGCAGTAGCAATTCGATGTTGTCGCCGTTTTTATTGCTGAGGGTGTAAATTTCGGACATGGCGCTGAATCCCTTAATGAATGATGGCTGCAAGTATAGAACAAGGCGGCTTAAACTTGTTCAGAGCTTTCCCTGATGCTAACCCGTACATTTCAGCGGTTAACTTGTTGGGTTGGCAATGATACAGTGATGGCTCATAAAACCTGGTTAGCAGAGAATTACGTGTCTTCAGCTCAAGCCCCTAAAGTTCACGGTTACACCTTGCACGGCAATCGTTATCTGAACGTTAGCAACCGTTGTAATTTGTACTGCCATTTTTGCCCGCGTATGGATAACGAATGGAATGTTCAGGGTTACGAATTAAATTTGCGCGGTGAACCCAGTGCAGATGAGCTAGTGGCGGCTGCCGGCAATCTTGAAGAATTCAGGGAAATAGTTTTTTGTGGATTAGGTGAACCGACCATTCGACTGGAAACCATTGTTGCCGTGGGCAAGATCTTGCGGGAACGAGGCGCTCGGGTGCGTCTGAATACCAATGGTCTGGGTAATCAATACCATGGACGAGACATTACACCGGATCTGGTTGGCGCTGTCGATGTGATGTCGATATCACTCAATGCGCAGGATGCGGCGACTTATGAGAAACATTGTTTGCCACGCAAACCGGATTCCTATCCGGCACTGCTGGCATTTGTTGAGCGTGCCAAACAGCAGGGATTTGAGATTTCGCTCACCGCCGTAGCCGGCCTGGAAGGCGTAGACATGGCAGCCTGCGAGAAAATTGCCCGGGACATGGGCGTGGGTTTTCGTGGCAGAACCCTGGATGATGTCGGCTAGAAAGATTTTCCAGTCGTTTGTTTCATCGGCAGGTTGATACAAACCGGTAGCGTCCGCTACAGGGTGACATATCCATTTCAGTTACTGCGCCAGGCGGTGGTGCCGGCAAGGCGGTTTTTCGCTCGGCCAGAGTCTGGGTAACCGGGGCTGGTTTTGGTTGCTTGCTTTCGGCCTGTTTTTCGTGCGCCGGTTGCTGACGAATTTTTTGCGCTTCAGCCAGCTTTTTTTGCTGTGCGCGTTGTTGCTGCGCC
>JACPVK010000022.1 GCA_016191795.1 Gammaproteobacteria bacterium | reverse complement strand
TACCGCTGCGAACTTCTTCAACGTCATCCTTGAAGCGACGCAAGGATTCCAGCTCACCTTCAAAAATCACCACGTTGTCACGCAACACACGAATCGGCTTGCTGCGCTTGATGACACCCTCGGTAACCAGTGAACCGGCAATCAAACCAAACTTGGGTGATTTGAACACATCGCGCACCTGAGCCAGACCAATAATCTGTTCCTTGAATTCCGGCTTGAGCATGCCGGTGAGCGCGCCCTTCACCTGGTCAATCAATTCATAAATGATGCTGTAGTAGTGCATATCAACACCACGCTCGGCCACCAGCTTACGGGCCGCGGCATCAGCACGCACATTAAAGCCGAAGACGATGGCATTGGACGCGGCCGCCAGGCTGATATCGGTTTCGTTGATACCGCCGACACCCCCGCCAATCACGTTTACGCTCACTTCGGTGCTATCGGCTGCCAGTTTCAACAAGGCATCACGAATGGCTTCAAAACTACCCTGCACGTCTGCCTTGAGCAGGACATTGAGTACCTTGACTTCATCCTTGCCCATATTGGCAAACATGGAATCGAGCTTGGTTTGTTGCTGCGAGGCCAGACGCATATCACGATCTTTATTGCGGCGTTTTTCACCCAGTTCACGGGCGCTGCGCTCATCGGCCATCACCTGCGCCTGATCGCCGGCAGAAGGGGTGCCGGAAAGACCCAGCACCTGCACCGGAATCGACGGACCAGCCTCTTCAATCGGTTTGCCCGCTTCGTCAAACATGGCACGTACGCGGCCAAATTCCTGACCAGCCAGCAAAATATCGCCTTTCTTGAGCACGCCTTTCTGTACCAGTACAGTACAGATAACACCGCGGCCCTTGTCGAGCGAGGACTCGATCACCAGACCACGGCCTGGGCCGGTAGCCGGGGCTTTGAGTTCCATCACTTCGGCGGTCACGCCTATGGCTTCCAGCAAATCATCTATACCCATACCGGTTTTGGCAGAGACTTTCACAAACATGTTTTCGCCACCCCATTCTTCGGGTATCACTTCATGCTTGCCGAGCTCGGCGCGAACGCGTTCCAGATCGGCTTCCGGCTTGTCCATCTTGTTAACCGCCACGATTAACGGCACTTTAGCGGCCTTGGCATGTTGTATGGCTTCAATGGTTTGCGGCATCACGCCGTCGTCTGCCGCCACCACCAGAATCACGATATCGGTGGCCTGGGCACCACGGGCACGCATGGCGGTAAACGCGGCATGACCGGGGGTATCGAGGAAAGTAATGACGCCGCGATCCGTGGTGACATGGTAGGCACCAATGTGCTGGGTAATACCACCGGCTTCACCGGCAGCAACCTTGGCTTTGCGAATGTAATCGAGCAAGGAAGTTTTACCATGGTCGACGTGACCCATAATGGTCACCACAGGCGGACGCGGCTTCTGTTCACCCAGCTCGCCGGTGGCCGTTTCGAGCAGGCTCTTTTCCAGATCATCCTCACTCAATGGCTTGGCCTTGTGGCCGCATTCTTCCACCACCAGAATCGCAGTATCCTGATCGATCATCTGATTAATCGTGGCCATTACACCCATTTTCATCATCACCTTGATGACATCGGCTACCTTGATGGACATTTTCTGCGCCAGCTCGGACACCTTGATGGTTTCAGGCACACCCACTTCGTGCACCATGGGTGCGACCGGCTTTTCAAAACCATGACGGGTACCGGCATCGGCCGAGGCGGACGGTTTTTTCTTGCGATGACCACTGCGACCCAGGCTGACATGTAATTCTTCGCGGCCAAACAGGGTTGGTGGACGGCTGTCTTCACGGTTGCCACGACGCGCGGCGGCACGACGTTTCTCGCCCTCTTCTTCTGCCAGTGCACGCGCAGACTTGCCCTTGCCTTCTTTACCGGCGTCGGGTTTTTTGGCTTCGGCACGCGGCTTGTCTTTAACTTTTTCCTTGGTCTTTTCCTTGGTTTTTTCCAGGGGTGGTGATTCCACTGCTACCGCTTCAAGCGCTTTTTGCCTGCTTTCTTCTTCGGCTTTCAGCAAGGCCAGACGGGCTTCTTCTTCGGCGCGCAAACGTGCGGCTTCTTCAGCCTTGCGGCGCGCCTCATCATCGGCTTTGCTGCGTTCCTGTTCGCGCTGGGATTTTTCGGCGAGCAAACGATCCAGTTCTTCTTTTTCCGGTGACACTTCTACATCTTCGCGTTTGACGTAGGTGCGTTTTTTGCGAATTTCGACGTTCACCGTTTTGTGGCCGGCACCGCCCAGTTTTATTTCACTGGTGGTTTTGCGCTTCAAGGTAATTTTTTGCTTGCCTTCACCTTCAGCCTGGGCTTTACCGTGGCTGCTGCGCAGGAAATCCAGCAACTTCATTTTGTCTTCATCGCTGATCGGCGATTCGGAATTTTCGGCCTGCAAACCGGCCTGCTTGATTTGTTCAAGCAAGCGATCGACCGGTGCACCGACGACTTCAGCAAGTTGTTTAACTGTTACATGTGACATAAATGTACCCTGGAATCGTTATTGGGCTCGTTACTGGCTTGCTTCTTCGTTGGCAAACCATGGAGCACGCGCCGTCATTATCAGCTGACTGGCTTTTTCTTCATCCATATCATCAATGACCATTAATTCATCCACTGATTGTTCGGCCAGATCTTCCATGCTGCATACACCGATTCTGGCCATCTGATAGGCCAGCTCGCGATCCATACCTTCCATTTCCAGCAAATCCTGCTGCGGTACGGCATCACCCAGTTTTTCTTCCTGCGATATGGCGCGGGTCAACAAGGCGTCACGCGCTCGGCCACGCAGCTCCTTAATGATGTCTTCATCAAATTCTTCGATATCAGCCAGCTCGGATTCCGGCACATAGGCTACTTCTTCAATACTGGAGAAACCTTCGTTAACCAGAATGGCGGCCAGCTCTTCATCCACATCGAGCTGCTGCATAAACATCTGCACCAGCGATTTGCTTTCGGTTTCGGACTTGGCTTCCATATCGGCCAGCGCCATCACGTTCAGTTCCCAGCCGGTAAGCTGGCTGGCCATACGAATGTTCTGACCACCGCGGCCAATCGCCTGAGACAGTTTTTCGCTGTCCACGGCCACGTCCATTGTTCTGGATTCTTCATCCATCACAATCGAGGTGACTTCAGCCGGTGACATGGCGTTGATTACGAACTGCGGCGGATTTTCATCCCACAAAATAATGTCTACGCGCTCACCGGCCAGTTCGTTCGATACCGACTGTACGCGCGAACCGCGCATACCGACGCAGGCGCCTACCGGATCCAGACGTGGATCGGTGGTTTTAACGGCAATCTTGGCGCGAGAACCGGGATCACGGGCACCGCTAACAATCTGAATCAAACCCTGGCCCACTTCCGGCACTTCGAGCTTGAACAGTTCAATCAAAAATTCAACGGCGGTGCGGCTGACAAACAATTGCGGGCCACGGGCTTCAGCACGTACTTCCTTGAGATAACCGCGCATACGGTCACCGGGACGCACCACTTCACGCGGAATCACATCTTCACGTGGAATAATGGCTTCGACATTATCACCCAGATCCAGATACACATTGCCGCGCTCAACACGCTTCACGGTGCCCATCACCAGCTGACCCACCTTGCCACGGAAAGCTTCCACCACGCGCGCGCGCTCGGCTTCGCGTACTTTTTGTACAATAACCTGCTTGGCGGTTTGCGCCGCGATACGGCCAAAATCCACTGAATCAATTTGCTCTTCAACAAACTCGCCCAACTGAATATTGGGTTGTTCTACCTGCGCCGCTTCCAGCGTGATCTGGCGCAGGGGATTTTCCAGCGCGCCATTTTCACCCGGTAAGGCCACTTCCCAGCGACGGTAGGTATCGTAGTCACCTGATTTGCGATCAATGGCTACACGCACTTCAATATCCTTGCCATTCTTTTTGCGCGTAGCAGTCGCCAAAGCGGCTTCGATGGCTTCAAAAATAATC
>JACPVK010000462.1 GCA_016191795.1 Gammaproteobacteria bacterium | reverse complement strand
TTGTCCTTTAATTAACCGGCTTTCATTTCCCGGGTTTTAATTGCTCAGGGTACGCAACAAATTGACATAATCCTCGTTAATGCGTGAATCCGATTCCCTCAGTTCGGCAATTTTACGGCAGGCATGCAGAACAGTTGTGTGGTCTCTGCCACCAAACGCCGAACCAATTTCCGGCAAGCTATGGTTAGTTAGCTCCTTGGCCAGTGTCATGGCGAGTTGCCGAGGCCGCGTAATAGAGCGGCTGCGCCGGTTAGATAACAAATCCGAACCACGTATTTTGTAGTATTCGGCAACGGTTTTCTGGATGTTATCAATGGTAACCAGCTTGTCCTGCAAGGCGATGAGATCGCGCAGGGTTTCCTTGGCAAATTCCAGGGTAATGGGTTTACCGGTAAAGTTGGCGGTAGCCATCACCCGGCGTAACGAGCCTTCCAGCTCGCGAATGTTAGACCGAATGCGTTTGGCAATAAAGAACCCGACTTCAGTAGGCAGGTTAATACCAAATTCTTCCGCCTTCTTGTGCAGAATGGCGACGCGTGTTTCCAGTTCGGGTGGCTCGATACAAACCGGCAAACCCCAGCCGAAGCGGGATTTGAGTCGCTCTTCCAGACCTTCAATTTCCTTGGGGTAGCGATCACAGGTGAGAATGATTTGGCGTCCACTTTCCAGCAGAGCGTTAAAAGTATGAAAAAACTCTTCCTGGGAACGCTCCTTACCGGCAAAAAACTGAATATCATCAATCAGTAAGGCATCAACAGTACGATAAAACTGTTTAAATTCATCAATGGCATTGTGTTGCAGGGCCTTAATCATCTGGCCGACAAAACGTTCTGAATGCAAATACACAATTCGCGCATCGGTGCGAATCTCACGCATGCGATTGCCCACGGCATGCATCAAATGGGTTTTACCCAAACCCACACCGCCATACAGAAACAATGGATTGTATGAGCCGCCCGGGTTTTCCGCGACCTGGAGTGACGCCGCGCGGGCCAGCTCATTGGATTTACCGGCAATAAAATTGCTGAAGGTAAAACCGCTGTTGAGGTTGTGATCCACAGGTTGTGAAGATGGTTTATCCGATACCAGCCGGGAATCGAATGCTTTGGGTGCCGCAGCGGTTACTTCCTGGATGCTGGCGGCCGGATTTTTGGTTTGCGGTTTTTTAGCCTGGCTACCAATTTCCAGTAATAGTTTGACCGGTTGATCACCGGCCAGGCGATCGGCAATCTGTCGAATCTGCGCCATGAAGTGCTGATCTACCCAATCCAGCACGAAACGGTTAGGCGCAAGTAGTCGCAACACCTCACTGTCCTCGACAACCTGTAAAGGTCGAATCCAAGTATTGAGTTGCTGATCAGATAGTTCCTGCTCAAGTGATTGCAGGCACTTGCCCCAAAAGCTCACCGTATTCCTCGGCTTTCTTTAGTAAAAGAGTGATTGTGAAAAATGTTACCCGCCAAATTTATAATCGGCGATCAATGCTGATCGCCTTATAGGTTGTTGCCGGGAGATTGGACTTCCAGGCAGCGGGTCGAGCATTCTATATCCGGGAGCTGGCCAGGGGAACAGTCATCAGACAATCGGACGAGATGAATAAAATAGCGGGAGGCGAGGTTTTCTTTGACTTGGCGGTGAGCGGCGATTAGAATCTGCGACCCTGATTTTTACGACTTTAAACTAGGTCTTCACCATGAAAAGAACCTTTCAGCCCAGTAATCTGGTACGCGCCCGCCGTCACGGTTTTCGCGCCCGCATGGCCACAGTTGGTGGTCGCAAAGTATTAAAAGCTCGCCGTGCCAAAGGCCGGTTACGTCTGTCAGCCTAAATATAATCGACCCGGCTACGGCATCGAGCAGTCAACCATGTCTGCCACTCCTGTCTGACGGGACGGCGCGGTTTCCAAAACGCGCCCGGCTGCTGAAGCCCGCCGAGTTCAGTCGGGTTTTTAAAGATCCGATTCGATCCAGCGACCGATTGTTTACCATACTGGCCGTATCCAGTGCCGAGTCGGATAATGCTCGACTGGGATTGGCTATTTCAAAAAAGCACGCCAAACGTGCAATAGATCGTAATCGAATAAAACGCATAGTTCGTGAAAGCTTTCGGCATCAACAACCATTATTACCCGCGATTGATTTTGTTGTGATGGCACGAGATGACACCACCCGCGCCAGCAATCAGGAATTATTTGCTTCACTGACACAACACTGGAAAAGGCTATGCGCCAAATTGCCCGCAAAACAGCCATAGGCCTGATCCAGTTTTACCGCAGCGGTATCAGCCCTTTTTTGCCCCCGCATTGTCGCTATACACCGACTTGTTCCAGTTACGCAATTGAAGCCATTAGCCGATTTGGTATAGTCCGCGGTGGCTGGCTGGCAGTGAAACGTATTGGTCGCTGTCATCCCTGGCATGAAGGTGGCTATGATCCGGTGCCGGAAGCCGGGCATCAGGCTTGTCATAAACACGAACATTAATCTAACTAAAACGAAGTTACTCATGGAAAATCAACGCACACTGCTTTACATGTCATTATTTTTCATCCTGTTTTTAATATGGGATGCATGGCAAAAAGATTACGCGCCAAAACCGGCAGTGGTAGCTGAGCAACCATCAACGTCTGTTGCTGCGCCAGCGTCAACGGCACTGGACACCCCGGAAGCCTCATCCAGCACGATGGTGATGACACCTTCAATAGCCAGTACACAGAGTCCGCGTAAAACCGTGAAAGTGGTGACCGATTTACTGGATCTGGAAATAGACACCCAGGGTGGTGACGTGAGCAAATTGCTGTTACGCAAATATCCGCAAGACGCCGAAAACCTCGATGTGCCGTTTGAGTTATTTGGCAGCCACGACAAGCATTTTCATATTGCCCAATCCGGCCTGGTTTCCAAAACATCACCGGTGCCGGATAACCAGAATCAGCATGCTATTTATGAAACCACGCAAGACCAGTATCGTCTTGCAGAAGGTCAGGACAGTCTGCAGGTCACTTTAGTGTGGCAACAGAATGATGTGAAAGTCCAAAAGATTTATACCTTTCACCGCAACAGTTATGTGATTGATGTGGAGCATGTGGTTAACGCCGGTACCAATGTCTGGTCGGGCCAACAATATCGTCAGTTAAAACGCGCTCGACCTGACAAGGATAGCGAATCCATGTTTATCTACACCTATACCGGCGGTGTGATTTACAACGAAGAAGCCAAATACAAAAAAATCGATTTTGATGATCTTGGCGACCAGGATTTTTTGAAAGAAAAAAACCTGGATAAAAATATGACCGGCGGCTGGACAGCCATGATCCAGCATTACTTCCTGGCTGCCTGGGTGCCCGATCAGAAGGAAAGCAACAAGCCTTATACGTTCCATATTCCGCTAGACAATCATTATGTACTGGGTTTGATGTCGCCATTGCAGACAATTAATGCCGGTGAGCAGGGTCGTTTCCACAGCCAGCTGGTGGTGGGTCCCAAATTGCAGGACAGCTTGCAGAATGTTGCACCCGGACTGGAACTCACCATTGATTATGGTGTGCTCACCATTCTTGCCAAACCATTATTCTGGTTACTTAAATTTTTCCACACTATGTTTGATAACTGGGGCTGGGCGATTATTTTCCTGACCATCTCGGTCAAGGTACTGTTTTATAAACTGAGTGAAACCAGTTATCGCTCCATGGCCAGAATGCGCAAAATTGCGCCGCGTTTGCAAACCCTCAAGGAACGATTTGGTGATGATCGTCAGGCCATGTCACAGGCCATGATGAAAATGTACAAGGAAGAAAAAATCAATCCACTGGGCGGGTGCTTGCCCATTCTCGTACAGATTCCGGTGTTTATCGCCCTGTACTGGGTGTTGCTGGAATCGGTGGAAATGCGTAACGCACCGTTTGCCTTGTGGATCACCAACCTGTCAATTAAAGATCCTTACTTCATTTTGCCATTGATTATGGGTGTGTCGATGTTTGTGCAACAAAAACTCAATCCGGCACCAATTGATCCGATGCAACAAAAAATATTCCAGATCATGCCGATTATGTTCACGGTATTCTTTGCCTTCTTCCCTGCTGGTCTGGTGTTGTACTGGGTAGTGAATAATTTGTTGTCAATTGCACAGCAATGGATGATTACCCGTCGTATCGAGGCAGAAAAATAATTCTGCAATGATGCATGCATAAACTCGACACTATTGCCGCCATCGCCACACCACCGGGTCGTGGTGGTGTAGGTATAGTCAGAGTCTCTGGCCCGGCCAGTCGAAAAATCGCCGAACAAATACTCGGGCATATTCCTAAAATTCGTTACGCCGAATATCTGTCCTTTAAAGACCATAACAACGCTGTCGTTGATACCGGCATCGCGCTGTTTTTTCAAAAACCGCATTCATTTACCGGTGAAGATGTACTGGAGCTGCAGGCTCACGGCGGTCCAGTAGTGCTGGACATGTTACTAAAACAGGTGGTCGCCTGTGGTGCGCGTCTGGCACGAGCCGGTGAATTTTCGGAACAGGCCTTTCTCAATAACAAAATCGATCTGGCGCAAGCCGAAGCCGTGGCGGATTTAATTGCCGCCGACTCAGAAGACGCCGCGCGAGCCGCGGTGCGTTCCCTGCAAGGTGCGTTTTCACAAAGTATTCATGCATTGGTGGAAAATATTATTCAGCTGCGTTTGTATGTGGAAGCTGCGCTGGATTTTCCGGAAGAAGAAATTGATTTTATTTCCGATGGCAAAGTTGCCGATCAGTTAGCCGGTATTCAGCAGGCACTACAAAGTGTATTTCAATCGGCTCGCCAGGGCTGTTTATTGCGCGAAGGCATGACACTGGTGATTGCGGGTAAACCCAATGCCGGTAAATCCAGTTTACTCAATCAGCTGGCCGGGCACGATGCGGCGATTGTGACTGACATTCCCGGTACCACGCGCGATGTGTTGCGAGTGCATATTCAAATAGATGGCTTGCCGCTGCATATTATTGATACCGCCGGCTTACGGGAAAGTGCGGATCTGGTTGAACAGGAAGGTATTCGCCGCGCCTGGAAAGAAATAGAACAGGCAGATCGTTTATTACTGGTGCTGGATGATCGCGATCATGCGCACGAGCATCTGGCGATTGAAGATAAAATTCCACCGCATATTGGTATCACTCGTATCTTTAACAAAATTGATTTGACTCAGCGCCAGCCGGAAATTAAAACCACTGCGCAAGGCACAGAAATAGCGCTGAGTGCAAAATCCGGTGCCGGACTGGATGTTCTGCGCGCACATCTCAAACACATAATGGGTTATGAACAACCGGGTGAAGGCCAGTTTATGGCCAGGCGTCGACATCTCGACGCACTGGAAGATGCGAACAATCATTTACTGTCCGCGAGTCATTGTTTACATGATTTACGCGCGGGTGAATTACTTGCCGAGGAATTAAGGCAGGCTCAGGAAGCACTGAATCAGATAACAGGTGAATTTACCGCCGATGATTTACTGGGCAGAATTTTTGCCAGTTTTTGTATCGGTAAATAGTAACGGCTTATTTTATTTTGCGTAAACTGTCCTGCCAGTTTTCATTGGGCTGATCCTGATACAGGCGCAGATAACGCCCGACCTCATTTTCATACCAGCCGTTATGTTGTTGATTGGGATTGGCTTCATAACCCCACCAGGTCCCATCGGCATCCTGGGCCAGCCAGGTTACCCAACCGGGTAAAGAGTCGAGTTCAGGTTTTGGAGGCAGCAATCAGCTCATCCAGTTCACCATCCATATGCAGCATGGTGAGATCGGTAAAGCCGCCTATCCATTTACCGTCAATGACAATTTGCGGCACAGTACGGGCGCCTTCTGTTACCTGGGCCATTTCACGCAGGGCGGCGTTGTCGGCATCGACTTTGGCTTCCACATACGGCACACCCCACTTGTTGAGCAGGTTTTTGGTTTTGTCGCAGATAGGACAACGGGCAGTACTGAATATTTTAACGCGAGCCATACATCACCTCTGTTGGAAAGCAGCGCATGATATCAAAGCATGGACAGGCCGTGGATAAACTACAGAGTCTTTCGGGTTTTCATTTGGTCAGATATATCGCATAGTCGCTACCCCCCGGAGGAGTAAGCCATGTTTTTCAAGGTAACCATTCAACCCAGTGGCCATGTATTCGAAGTTGGAGAGCAGGAATCCATACTCGATGCGGCCATGCGTCAGGGCATAGACCTGCCCTATGGTTGTAGAAATGGGGTATGTGGCAGCTGTGCCGGTACGGTCGTTCGAGGCCAGGTTAACTATCCGCGGCAGCCCGCCGTTGTGCATGCCGCTCTGGAAGCGCAAAACAAGGCGCTGTTTTGCATGGCTATGCCGAAATCCGATCTGGTCATACGGATTGATGAACGGGATAACCAGGCCCTGCCAGTCAGAAAGTTTCGTTGTCGGGTGGAAGAGAAACACAAGCTGTCACACGATGTTATGTTATTGAAAATAAAACTGGCAGGCGATGAACGCCTGCACTATCACGCTGGCCAGTATGTGGAGTTTGTGATGGATGATGGCCGGCGTCGTGCTTTTTCTATTGCCAATGCACCCCATGCCGACCAGTTACTGGAATTGCACGTCCGCCATGTTAACGGCGGGTTTTTTACGGATTATTTGTTTGATGGCATGCCAGATAAATCCATGATGCGCATGGAAGGTCCGTTAGGGAATTTTTACCTGCGCGAAAACTCACTACGCCCCATTATATTAATGGGTGGTGGCACCGGTTTTGGACCCTTAAAAGCCATCGTCGAACACGTGATACACGTTGGCATTAAACGCCCAGTTCATTTATTTATGGGTGTTCGCGCTTTGCGTGATTTGTATATGCAGGAACTAGTTGAGGGCTGGGTAAAACAATTCCCTCAGATAAGCTTTACGCCGGTGTTATCAGAGCCGCAGGTGACAGATAACTGGCAGGGGGAAATCGGGTTTGTGCATCAGGCTGTGTTACGCCGATATACTGATTTATCACCCTTTGATATTTATATCAGTGGTCCGCCACCCATGGTGAATGCTGCCGCTAATGATTTTGTTTTACAGGGTGCTTTGCGCGAACATATGTTTTCCGATGCGTTTACTTATTCTGCGGATGCCATTCGGGCGATAGAACAGGCCGCCAAAAAATAGCGCCTGTGCAAAATATTTAGACGGCGCGCAAAGGCTGGGTGTCATTGAAACTGGTTGGCATCTCCGGCTCGGTTGTGACGCCACATTTAACCGCGAGCTTTAAGCCCTGTTGATACAATTGCTGTGCCTTAACAGGTTCCTGCATTTTATCTTCCAGTAACATGGCCAGATGCATATAGGTTTCCGCCATGGGATTAATGCTCAGGCTGGCTTCCAGATAAGTTCGCGCCTTGCCCCACAATTTATTTTTCAGACACAGCTTGCCAGCAACCAGTAATAACACAGCGCTTTGACGGTGATTCTGCAACCATGACTCTGCGGTTTCGAGTTGAGCCTGTGGTTTGGCTGAATTGATGTCACCAAAAACTAACACCAGTGGTTCATGCCAGTGTTTATTTAAATAATTACGTATCAGGCTTTCAGCTTCCGCATATTGTTTCTGGGCGATCAGCTCCTCAGCATAGATAGTTAAGATATTACCGTTTTCTTTCAGATGCCTGGGCAGGTGCGACCAGATAGAAAAAACATCCTGTGTGTTTTGCTGTTTGGATAATTGTTTGAGTAATCCAAGATAGGTGCTGGCTTCCAGCGCATTATAGGCTTCTTCAGACAACAAACGGTTTTTACGCAAGTCATCCAGCAGCAGGCTTAAGTTGGTCCAGTCCTTTAAAAACTCATACGTGTTGGCCAGCAAAACTTTTATATAGCCGTTTTTCGGAGACAATTTGCCGGCATTGGTTAAGGTTTCCAGTGCCTGTGCATATTGTTTGTGGGAAATTTGCAATTCAGCCTGATTGGTTGCCACCATGACTTCTGCATTGGGTACAGATTGTTTAGCCTGATTTAGATATTGATCACGGCGATCATAGGCGTGTTGTTGTTGTGCTGCCCGTGCCGCCATTAAATAGTTGAGCAAGGTGGTATCGCTTTGCGGGGCATGTTTGATCAGAATTTTCTCGGCTTCCGAAAAACGCCCTTCGCCCAGCGCCATCAGACCTTTAATCAGAGACTGACGGGCCTGTTCGGCTATACGTTTTTTCTTTCGAAACCGTAAATACAACGGTATGCGAATAATGAACGCAATGGCGCGAATGGCATAGTAAAAAACAAAGAACGAGAGTGTCACTACGCCAACGGCGAAGAGGAACGACGATTCAATACTGACATCGGCAAAACTCAAAATCACATAACCGGCACCGAAGCGATAAGATATGTATGCGATGCCAGCTGCCAGGATACCTGCCAGTATAATGGCCAGAATCAAGCGCTTCATTTTTGTATCTCTTTAACTTTGTTGCGAGCCGTTTGCAACAGACGCCAGGACTTGGTGATATCCGGTAATACGGGTGCCAGTTCGATTTTCGACAAGGCTGATAACTCCTTGAGCATTTGAGATACCCGGTTGTCGTTAAGATCGTAGTCTTTTTTAAGTGTTTGTTCGGCGATATTTATGTCGTAGATAAATTGTGTCGTATCAAATCGCAGGGCTGCAAGACGAGCGCTGGTCAGGTGGTTAATCAGCATGCGCTCGTTTCTATAGTGACGTTGTTCAGTGGTTGCGGGAGAAACGCCACGATGGTGTATTTTGATATCGCCGATTGATTTAATTGTATCCAGAATTTTATCCGACAGGCTTGCATCGGTTTTATCTGTCGCAGGCGTGTCAGGTAATTGCTCCCTGATTTCATCATCTATTGATTTCATGGGCAGGTTGATGACCTGATCACTCATCTGGTTAAGAGACAGAACCAGTCCATCAATATCAATCTGGCGTATTGCCTTGAGCGCGGTGAGATCTTTGGTGAGTTGTTGCCTGACCACAAGCAACGACAGGTCGCCGGTTTCATGCAATGCCTGGTCGGCAGCCTGCAAGGCGGCAATCGCACTGTTGATGTCACGTGAAATTTGCAGACGATGGTTGGCAATACGGATCAAATAATCGGCTTCGGATAGTATCCAGTCTTTCTGACGGCGATTGCCAAGATCCAGAGCCTGTTGTGCCATGTCCTGAATAGTTTGGGATGTTTTTTGCGACGTTACGATTTGCTGATCGTGTTGCTTAACGGATGTCTCCAGTTTTGAGAGCGTTGATTGCAGCGTTGTAATCTGATCCTGCTGCTGGGCAAAACGCTCGGTTAAAAAAAACCAGACGTAATAGCAGGCACCCCCCAGGGCAATTATCAGGAGTAAAATTATCCAGATCCAGGCTGAGGATTTTTTTTCCGCCGGGTTTAACTCGGGTTCCAGGAGATTATCGGGTTCGTTCATTTCAAGCGCCTGTTAGCTGCTGGTTATGCCACTCAATGATGCGTTGTAACATGTTGTTATCACTCGCCGATGTTGCCTGGATTATTTTTTTAAACCCCAGGCTTTGAGCCAGCTGTTGGCCACGTTTACCAGGTACCAGTAGCGTGGTCTGTAACAACGGGTCGCGATATTGTTTCAGCATATGATACAGATTTTCCAGTGTTTCGTTGCTGGTAACGCACACCAGATGGATACGTTTTTGCCACAAGGGGGCCAGCCAATCGATAGCGGTTTGTGGTTGCTGACGAGTGTACACCTCGGCGTAGTCCACACTGGCACCACGTGACTTTAATGTGTCAGCCAGTAATTCCCGCCCACCCTGACCGCGAACAATGAGTATGCGTTTACCGTTTAATACCGCGGACGCAAATGCCGGCAAGGCCAGTAAAGCTTCGCTGGTAAATCCGGCTTCCGCTACCAGATCAACTTGCCAGCCCAATTCGTTCAGCGCATGAGCACTACCCTCACCTATGGCTGCAATTTGTTGATCAGGTTGTTTACGCAACAGAGGCAAGCCGCATCGAACGGCATTGGCACTGATAAATATCACGATGTGATAAGGCAATGATTGCAGGCGATGCTGAAGCTCGATACTCGGTACCACAGTGTGTATTTCGATGGCCGGAAGTAAAAAAGTGTCGGCACCGGATTGTTGCAGCAGGCTGATAAAGGGACCGGCCTGATGTGCCGGGCGAGTAACCAGTACACCGAGGCCGGAAAGAGGCTGATTCAATGCAGCATACCCAGGTCTTTGAGTATGGTTTCAGCGCCCTGGGCCAGCAGATTTTCAGCCAGTGTGTTACCCAGTGTGGCGGCGTCTTTTGCCGGCCCTCGAATTTCGTTACGTACAACCTGGCTACCGTCGGGGCGACCCACCAGCCCGCGTAACCAGATCTGGTCGGGGGCGACCAGTTCGGCATAGCCGGCAATCGGAACCTGACATCCACCATTTAAACGATGGTTCATGGCTCGTTCAGCCGTGAGCCGGGTGTGTGTTGGCGGATGATTTAATGGCGCAAGTAAAGCCAGAACACGGTGATCATGCTCGCGACATTCTATACCCACTGCGCCCTGGCCTATCGCAGGCAAACTTTGTTCGGCAGGAATGTGGGAACGAATGCGTTCGGCAAACCCAAGGCGTATTAAACCGGCTGCAGCCAGAATAATGGCGTCGTAATCGCCGTTATCAAGTTTTTGCAGGCGGCTGTTAACGTTACCCCGCAAATCCAGCATTTTTGCTTTTGGCATAACAGCCCTGATTTGTAACTGGCGACGCAGGCTGGAGGTACCGATACGTGCATCGGCAGGTAAATCAGCCAGGGTGGCATAATGATTTGAGACAAAGGCATCGCGCGGATCTTCGCGTTCCATGATGATAGGTAAAAATAAACCGGGCGGAAAATCCATGGGTACGTCTTTCATGGAATGTACGGCGATATCCGCGGCACCGTCGAGTAAGCCCTGTTCCAGTTCTTTGACAAATAAACCTTTGCCGCCCACTTTGGCCAGGGGGGCATCCAGTATCTTGTCACCTTTGGTTGTCATTTTGATGTATTCAATTTTGATATCAGGGTGATGCAAGGTGAGCTGACGAGCCACTTCTTCTGCCTGCCACAGTGCGAGCGGGCTTTTACGGGTAGCGATGCGGATGAGCTTGGACATGAGGCTGTTCACTTGAAGAATTCAGCCGCATTTTACATGTATTGAAACCCGGCTTCAGCGGTAGGTGGCCAGGGTTTTGATTTTTTTACGCACTTGCGGCAAGTGGCGACGGGAAATTTCCAGTTGCTCGTTCAGATCTTTGAAAATCACCACACAATGTCCCACCGGACTTTTTGCGAGCCCGACAATGTGCCGGTCTGCCACCAGAGCATTGCGGTGTATGCGTGTGAACAGGTGTTGAAATTCTTCTTCCAGAGACTTCAGGGGTTCTTCCAGCAGGTATTCATGATTCTGGGTTTTGAGGGTGACATATTTATGGTCGGCCAAGAAATAGCGGATATCTTCAACCGGTACCAGCTCCAGCGTGCCGCGAATCTTGACACAGATGTGACTACGAATTGATGTGTCATCGGTGAGCCGAAGTTCATTGAGTTGTGGACGGGTGAGCCGTTTGGCTGAGTTTAAGGCCTGTTCCAGCCGTTCCGGTTTAATGGGTTTGAGTAAATAATCCACAGCATGGGCTTCGAAAGCCTTGAGCGCATGATCACTAAATGCCGTGGTGAATATTATGGCCGGGGGTTTGGACATTTGATTGAGATGCTGGGCCGCTTCCAGTCCATCCATACCGGGCATACGTATATCGAGCAGGATGATATCCGGCTTCAACGCCTGTGCCCTCATCAGGGCTTCGCTACCGTTGCCCGCTTCGCCGCAAACGGTGTAGCCGTTCAGGTTCTTGAGTAGTCCGACCAGTCGTTGTCTGGCCAGGGGCTCGTCATCGACAATCAATATATTCATGGCTGTTTGTGGTCTAGAGGGATCTTAAGGGTAACGCTGTACTGACCCTGGGTCTGGTCGATTTCAAAAGCAGCATCATGAGCGTACATCAGGGATAAACGCTGGCGTATATTGTCCTGTGCCATGTGGTTGCCTTTGGGTGCTGTCATACGTACTGAACCATTCGTCGGATTGGTTACAACCAAGCATAGCCGATTGTTTTCGATCTGCGCAGTAATACTAATAACACCACCCTCAGCCATGGGCTCTATGCCATGGTAAATCGCATTTTCTACCAGTGGCTGCAGGCACAGGGCGGGAATTTCCATGTCCAGCGGAAGGTCCCTGGCCTGTTGCCAGTTTATGTTAAGGCGGTCCCCCAGGCGTAATTTTTCAATATCCAGGTAACTGTGAATGAGGGCAAATTCGGATTCCAGCGTGTGTTCGGTATCATCCTTGAGACTGGCACGGAATAGCTCGGCAAGGTTTTCTACAGCACGTTCGGCTTTGGTGGCATCGATCGTAATGAGGCTGGCGATAGTATTCATGCTATTAAACAAAAAATGCGGCCTGATACGGGCCTTGAGCGCCTGAATCTGGGCATGGCTCTGGGCACGAACCTGTAGTTGCCACTGGTGCTGGATATAGAAATAGCGCAGCACTACCGCATAGATAACAGCACTGATGGCGAGGTTGCGCAGCAAAAAAAAGGTCTGCCATAGCGGGCTGGCAAAGGTATAAAAGCCGATCTGGCGTCCCAGGAAGATAACCACATAGCTGAGCAGCAAACTGGTTAGCAGCAACAACGTGAAGGTGAGCAACAGACTGCGAACAACAGGCAAGGTGTTGAGTCGTTTGCGCCAAATACAGATGAGTGCCGCATTGAGTAATGCCAGCCATTGGGCGTACATGGAAACCAGCGCCAGTTGTTCCCAAAACACGGTGTGATCACCGGCTGCCAGAGCCAGCACCACGGCCAGCAATTCCACCAGTATGACCAGCATAAATACATTGCCAGCGGCGCAAAAGTTGGGCAATAACCCTGGGGTTTTTGACAGGTCTGTTTTATCCATCGCCAGAGTCTAGCCTGATTGTTCACGATTTACGCGGGGTGCCGACAAGAGTTTTTACTGGCGCTGTTAGCCTACGAACAGATACAGGGAGAGTGGTGCCACCGTAGCTTATAACTGTTGAGAATCGGGCCGATAATTCATGATGGATGAGCAAACTCTGGAGCTGGCCCGGGTTGCCGCTGGTATACTTTGCAAAATTTAAACCGGAGACGGTATGAGCAACAATTCAGATTCCAAATCCAAGCTTTGGGGTGGTCGTTTTAGTGAAGCCACTGATGCATTTGTACAGGCCTTTACAGCCTCGGTGGAATTCGACCAACGCATGTACCGCCAGGATATAGAAGGTTCACGCGCGCACGCCACCATGTTATGCAAGGTGGGTGTGTTAAACGAAGACGTTCGCGATGCCATACTGCGTGGACTGGATCAGGTTCAGCAGGAAATCGAATCCGGAAAATGCATCTGGTCCATAGAACGCGAAGATGTTCATATGAACATCGAAGCACGGCTCACGGAACTGATAGGCGATGCCGGTAAACGATTGCATACCGGCCGTTCACGTAATGATCAGGTAGCCACTGACATACGTTTGTATTTGCGGGAACAAATTGGACTGGTGATTAACGAATTACGTCGTTTGCAATCTGGTTTGATCAGTCTGGCCGAGCAGGAAGTCGACACCATCATGCCCGGATTTACCCACTTGCAGGTTGCACAGCCGGTGACATTTGGCCATCACCTTATGGCCTGGTTTGAAATGCTGCAGCGTGATGCCAGCCGTTTGCAGGATTGTCGTACGCGTTTAAATGTCTTGCCTTTAGGGTCAGCCGCACTGGCGGGCACCAGCTATCCACTGGATCGACAGTACACAGCAAAATTACTCGGTTTTGATGATGTGTGTCGCAACTCTCTGGATGCGGTGAGTGATCGCGATTTTGCCATTGAGTTTTGTGCGGCCGGCGCCATGATCATGACGCATTTATCGCGCTTTTCAGAAGAGCTGGTGTTGTGGTCTTCAGCGCAATTTAATTTTATAAATTTACCAGATCGTTTCTGCACCGGATCTTCCATCATGCCGCAGAAAAAAAATCCGGATGTACCGGAGCTGGTGCGCGGTAAAACCGGTCGTGTTAATGGTCATCTGGTAAGTTTGTTAACCTTGATGAAATCCCAGCCACTGGCTTATAACAAGGATAATCAGGAAGACAAGGAGCCCTTGTTCGATACCCTCGATACACTGCTGGGATCATTACGCGCCTTTGCCGATATGGTGCCCGCTATTCAAACCAAAAAAGAAAATATGTATCGCGCCGCCAAGCAGGGTTTTGCTACCGCTACTGATCTCGCCGATTATCTGGTGCGTTGCGGACTGCCGTTTCGTGATGCACATGAAGTGGTTGGTAAGGCAGTGGCTTTTGGTGTGGAACAAAACCGCGATCTGGCAGATATGACGCTGGATGAGTTAAAGCAGTTTTGTGCAAAAATAGAACAGGATGTATTTAAAGTATTAACGCTCGAAGGATCAGTAGCTGCTCGCAATCATATTGGTGGTACAGCACCGGCCCAGGTCAGACAAGCCATAGTGGAAGCCAGAAAACGCATGAAGGCGTGATTAAATTGAAGTGTTAGATACCACAATATTAAAAACATGAGCCTGGCGTTACGCCAGATCTTTATACAGATAACAGCGATTACGTCCAGCAGCTTTGGCAGCATATAAAGCCTTGTCAGCTGCATTAATCAGGTTTGCCAGGTTATCGTGATCAGCAGGATAGATGGCTATGCCGACACTGACTGTTACAACCGGTTGTATGGCTGCCGTAATATCAACAGGTGTCGAACTCAATAGAGTGCACAGGCGTTGGCCATATGTAGTTGCTCCATGGCTGCCGGTTTGAGGCAGCAAGATAATGAATTCTTCGCCACCATAACGTGCCAGCACATCACTGGGCCGCAAAGACTCGCTGATACGTATGGCCACCGCTTTCAGTACCGTGTCACCAGCGGGATGGCCAAAACTGTCATTAATTTTTTTAAAGTGATCAATATCAACCATTATCACGGCGAACTCGAATTCATGACGTAACGAGCGCAGTAGCTCAATATTTAATAATCTTTCAAACTCCCGGCGATTGAGTAAACCGGTCAAATTGTCATGTATGGTCAGACTATGCAGTATTTCTCGATCATGTTTAAGGGCTGAGGCCATTTCATTAAATGTATGCGCTACTCTACTAATTTCATCTTCTGAATTTACTTCAATACGATAATCAAGGTCGCCATCAGCCAGTTGTTGTGCGCCGGTTTCGAGTTCAGTCAGAGGCATTATGACCCAGCGACGTATTAGTAGCGAGCCAACTAAAACAGCAGCACTCACCAATAACACAAACACAACAATGACGGCACTGATTTTCAGGCGAATATCATGTAATAGCTGATGGCGGGTACGTAGTTCGGTTATGGATATGGAAGCTACGTATCCAAGTTGCTCGTGGATTTGATCAACTAGCCAGTCGAGTTGTTCCATTTTTTGGGCACCAGTGACATTACCCTGAGGATCTTCCAGCGCCAATATGTCAGTACTCAGTTGATCAACCTGCTTCCACAGATCATGGCTACTGAGTATGCGGGCACTTTTTTGCGGATTTGTAAATTGTATGGCCAGCGCGATCGAGAAAGCGTCAGCAACTTCCTGGCGCAGTTTATGATAGTGCTTACGTTCTATCAGATCACCGTGTACAAGATAATCATTGGCTGGCATGAGAGAATGTAATATGCGCTCACGTAGTGTTGTTATGGGTACAAACTCTTCGTAAACTTCTTCATACATATGGTCCATCATTTCCAGCGCATAATGGAATAAAAGGTAGCCGGAAAAGGTAACCACTAATAAGGGCATGACCAGAATAGCGACGCCCAAACCAAGACGTTTTCGTATCGAAAGCTTCTTAAAACCGGGTATTGAATGAGGCTGATTCATGTCATGGTTAATCTTGAAATAGAAAGGTGTCGGTATTGTTACTGCCAGTCATGTCCACAGTATAGACAATAAAGCGACACACCCGGGAATCGGCATGCCAGTATATTTTTTACAAAATACCAATATCATAGAGTGGTGATCATCTGAAATTCGCTTACACTTGCCAACATCATTTAGACAGGAGCACGTTATGCAGATTTTGCGTCATCTAATACGTCCGGTTTCAGGTTTGGTATCTATAGCTGTTTTGTCACTTAGCCTGTATATGCCGGCAGCACAGGCTGCCATGGTATCAACAGATACTATTCTGGCTGACAGCAGTACGGCACGTACCCGGCTACAAACCACATTACTGCGTGCGGATGTGCAGCAGGGGTTACTGGAAAAAGGTGTTAATCCACTGGATGTGCAAGCGCGAGTAAACGCACTGAGCGATGAAGAGGCGATGCAACTTGCCGCCCAGCTTGATGAGCTACCGGCTGGTGGTGATGGTTTGGGCACACTTGTTTTTTTATTTCTGGTGCTGGTTGTTCTCGATATTGCTTGCCTTACCAATATATTTCCGTTTACGGTTAAACATTGCCGTTAATGATAAAAGCAGTGATTGATAAAGCCGCCAGGGTTATTACCGGCGGCTTTTTTATTGGATATCTGTTGTTAACGGGATGTGCCCATTTACAAACCGATGATTTGCTACAGACAGATATAAGCAATAAAGAACATATTGAGTTGGTAGATGTGCCATTTATTGCTCAACAGCAGTATCAGTGTGGTCCTGCAGCCCTGGCCATGATGCTGCAGTCAGAAAATAAAAATGTGACGGCAGACCAGTTGGTGTCACAGGTATATTTACCGGAGCAGGAAGGCAGTCTGCAAATTGAAATGCTGGCGGCAGCCAGACAATATAATGTCATTCCTTACGTCCTCAATAAAAATATTTCGGATTTACTGGCAGAAGTGCGTGCACAACATCCGGTTCTGGTGCTGCAGAATCTGGGATTAAGCTGGTTGCCAAAATGGCATTATGCCGTGGTTATTGGATATGATTTTGAAACGGCAGAAATCATATTACGCTCTGGCGTCGAAGCACGGCATGTTGTCGCCATGAAAGTATTTGAACGCACCTGGGCGCGGAGTAACTACTGGGCCGTGGTGATGTTGTCACCTGATAAAATGCCCGTTACAGCCACTGAAACACGTTATGTCGAATCGGTAGCGGTGCTGGAACGAATGAAAAAATATGAAGTGAGTCAAGCCGGTTATCAGACAGCACTAAAACAATGGCCAGGAAACAAGATCGCTATGATGGGTTTGGCTAATACCTATTATGCGTTGCAGAACTACCACGAGGCTACTGAAATTCTTCAGGATCTAACACTCCGTTATCCTGAATTTGCTGATGGATTTAATAACCTAGCCGATACACTGGCCAGGTTGCAGCGTTATGAGGAAGCTATGCGGGCGGCCAAACAGGCTGTGAAACTGGGCGGCGAACGAAATAAAATATACTTACAAACTTTGGCTGAAATCGAGCAACTGATAATGTCCATCCAGTAACTAAAATTGTCATTTTAAGACGACAGCTTTTTCAAACCACTAACCCAGTCAGCCATAAAAATATAAATGGAGGCGATAAAGTCCTCGTCATGTGTTTTTCTATTGATGGTGCAATGCACTGTAATCAGGTTGTTAGCAGAAGTGATGGTCCAGGCCAGTGCATTTGGACAGCCGGGCAGGCTGAATCTTACGCCATGCTTTATGTTTTCTCGATTAACGTCGAATTCACCCCAAAGACAGTAAATCCGGCCGCTTGATTGATTGTCAACAAGAATGGTGGAGATGGAATGGCATAAATCGGGAAGGTTGCGAATGCGCAGTTGCTTTTGTAACGCGGCAACATCTTGTCCGGGGGCGGATATTTCTTCGAAGAATTCCATGGTGAATAAATCAGATAAAGGTTTTTAATTCGGCTTCAAGCAAGGCGTATTCAGATTTGAGCTGATTTAATAAGGGGGATATACCCTGGGTCGATCCGGACTTTCCAATCTTTTCAATCTCCATAGAAAGGGAGCTGAGTTTCATGGCTCCTATACTGCCACTACCACCTTTTAGTTGATGTGCACTGTGGTATATGGCTTCAGGATTATTTTGTGCCAGACCGGATTCAATGGTATGAATGAGTTTGGGTGAGTTATCGAGGTAGGTATGAATAAATTCTACCAGCGCATCGCCCATTAATTGACGCATTTCGCTAAATGTGGAGGGATCGAGTACTGAATCAGTCATGACAGGTTTCTGATTTTAGCGAGCCATGTCACCAACGAGCATGGCCTCGGGGACACGCCGGCGGATAGCCGTTACCAGTTCATGGCAAACACCGGGCTGGAACTTGTGAGAAATCCACAGGCAGTTAATTTTCAGATTGATGTCGGCAAACACCACAATATGGCTGTATTGCACCAGTACCATATGTATTTCATTCAGGGTACGGTCGATATATTTTTGGGGTTTGCTTTTCAGCTTGGGAATAACCATCATGAAATCGACAAAGGACGTGCCGTCTGTATCGCGCGTTGGGGCCAGCTTCCACAGGGGTTGTGATGGCAACAGGCCATTAAAAAAGCCGAGTTCTTGACCAGACATAGCCCTCATCCCCCCAATCTTGCCGATGCTTTGATAGTAGCCGAAGATTGAACAGATGGCACGGCCTCAGGCCGGATGTTGCAACCGAGCTAACAGCCACTGGCGTATATGCGCTATTTCCTCCATGCATACACTATGAGCCATTGGATAATCGTGCCATTGGGGCTGATACCCCTGTTGTTGCAGCCAGATGCGGGTTTGCACCCCATACTGATAGCTGACGACATCATCTTCCAGACCGTGGCCCATGAATATAGGCAGCTCGCGATTTGCACCGAGGCCGGCCTGAGTTTTGCCGACCAACGGCATGTAGGTTGAGAGCGCCATAATGCCGCCCAGATTTTCCGGCTGATGCAGGCCGGTATACAGAGCTATGGCACCGCCCTGTGAGAACCCGGCCAGTATGATGCGGTCAGGCGCAATGCCGCGACGTATTTCATTATTAATAAAATCATTGATTTGATCCGCAGATTCCATAATGCCGATGTCATCTTCCTGGCTACCAAACTGCAAACTGGCGATGTCGTACCAGCCGCGCATGACATACCCGTTGTTGAGCGTGATGGCGCGAAACGGAGCATGCGGAAAAATAAATCGTATACGCAGTTGAGGCGGGAGTTTTAATTCCGGAACGATGGCAGCAAAGTCGTTGCCATCTGCCCCCAGGCCATGAAGCCAGATGACGCTGGCGTCGGGTTCGGCAGCGGTGTTGAGTTCTATGTGCTCAAGTAACATTAGCGATTCAACTTGAGTTTGAGTGATTCCTTTAGACTGTCCAGCTTCTGATCTTTTTTCTGGTCCACTTGTTGTTTTTGCTGGTCTTTAAAATCATCCACTTTGGCTTTGAGCATTTCTTCGGATTGCTTGAGTTTATTTTCCAGCTCAAGTTTTTTCTGGTCCAGTTTCGCCACTTCAGCTTCTATACGACCGCGAATCTTTTGTTCTTCTTCATCCAGTCGTGCACGGATTTTTTGCTGAAAAGCAGCGACTTTGGCATCCCAGTGGCGCTTGATCGATTCCTTGATCTGATTGTCTATATCAGAGCTTATTTTAATATCCGTTTTGCTGAAGTTGCTGCGAATATCCGCATTGACATTGAAAGTGTTAATACTGGTAAAAGCCTCTGCTAATATATTTCCCAGCGTGCTGCTGCCCTGGCTGCTAAAGGTCACTGGATTGAACTGGGCCTCGGTGTGCGAGGTAAGTTCTTTTTCCAGCACCATCTGTCCAATCCAGTCAATATTGGCATGCGTCATGGTAACAGGCAGCCGGTCATTCTTAACCAGGCGTATGTTATCGACCTGGATATCATCGAGCTTGAATTTAACCGTGTCTTTGCCGTGGCCGGGTTTGATATGGTTAAACACACCGTCAATTGCAAACGATTTCATATCCTGCAATTTAACACCACGAACCGTTAAGGTGGCAGGCTTGCCTGTAATGTTCATCTGGTGCGTCACGTCAGTTAATTTTGCGCTGAGATGCCCAAATGAAAATTGCACATCAATATGCGCATCACGAATTAAAAAATCTGGTGTTGGATTGTCACTGCGAAAATGCACATAGCGTCCTGTGGCACGAACGCGTTTGTCTTTTTCATCCGAGGCCATCACCGGTTTAAATTTGTTGTAGTAAAAGAGAAACTGATCGGTCCAGTATTTGGCTTCCGGGCCAAAAAACAACTGGGATATATTGCCAGCACCGGATTCATCCAGTTTGTATTTCGCCTTAAGATTGTCCATATCCTTGCCTGGCGCCTGTTTTAAGGCGGTGATATCAGCCGTTAGTTTATCCTTGCTGTTACCTATTTGAAGTTTTACATCCTTGATGGCCTGTTGATCAGCGCGCAGTTCTTCATGAACCTTGTCCAGTTCCTGTTTGCGTTGCTTATAGTTTTCCAGCGAGGTGACTTTACCGCTGGTGGCCTGCTTGATGCGTGTTTCATAAGAAGAGAATTTTTCTGCAGTGGGTATGCGGTTGAAGGCAGCATCCAGCAACGCTTTCTGTTCATCATAATCAACCTGGATTTGCTGGGTCATCCGGGTGGTGATCAGGTCACCCTTTTGCACCACATCGTCTACACCCGGTAATTGAAACTGGACGTCTGGCAAGTCGAGCATGGACTCACCCTCATCCGGCGGTGTAACGGGTTCAACTTTTTTCTTCCAGTTACTGGCGCGTTTGCGCTGGGTGCCAAAACGCATACCTTCGACCGCCAGTGAATCAATAATCACCTGACCGTGAAAAAGTTTGAGAAGATCCAGATGTGCAACGGCGCGATCAAACTCGACAGTATTGCGCATGGGTGATTGTGCATTGGCAATCTGCATGGTTTTGATTTCTATGCCCAGTGGATTCAGGCTGATATCCAGATTTTCAATGGATACTTCGGCTTCCACGGCATCACTGCCGGAACTTTCAATTGCCTGTTTGAGCATATCGTCAGCAAAAAAATACCAGAAGCTAACGATGCCACCAACAATAATGATAAAGGCGAGGATGCCGCCCCAGCGTATGAGTTTCATGTGAGTGCGTTCTTGAATTCAGCGAATTTTTCGTAGGATTGATACAAGCTATTAGACTTGAGTATTTGCATAAATCTGCTTTTACGAATTGAGGCAAGAAGATGTTTGCGATATTTCAGAATCAGTATTTTGAATATAAAAAATAAAGGCACAAAGGCTATAACCGAAACCACAAGACTGCCCAGGGTTAACGTGTGGTTAAAATGAGTCAGGCGCCAGAAATCACTGTTGTACATCATGGTCCAGGTATCGAGCATAGCAGGTAGTGCCAACAGATATTCACCCATCTGTATAAACAACGGATCGAGCAAATACGCCATGCCGGTAAAGAAACCCCAGGCCAGTATGGCGGCGGATACATTGACGCGTAATGCCAGAATTAAAAACAGTACCAGTAAATTATGCATGCTGAACAGCGGGGTGAAACCCAGTACCAGGCCAAAACAAAAACCCAGGCTGATTTGTGAAGGATCGGTTTCGGAGTTGAGTGCTGTTAGCAGTTTAAAAAGAAGTTTCAACATAGTGATGACATCCGTAATTTAACCAGTGCTGCATAGTGATGAATCTGATGCGTTGTGGATTCTAGCAGGTAAGAAACACAAACATCAAAAAGCTGAGCCCAGGCTGAGATATACCCGATCTTCACCCAGCTGCTTATCCAGGCCTTTGGCATAGCCCAGACGTAGTTTAAATGTGATGCCGTAAAAGAGATTGGTATCGGCATGTAACTCGGCACCGACACTGGTATAGGCGTCACCGGCAGTATCCTGCCAGGCCATGCCACGGTCTGTGAAAATACTACCCGATAATTGCATCAGGCCCAGCGGTGGCGCCATAAAACCACGTTCTACCAGTGAAATCGGAAAACGCCATTCGGCAGTGGTCAGCTGCATGCGTCGCCCGGATAACGGGATAAGTCCTTCGGGATAACCGCGCAAAGCGTATTCACGCTTGCCAAACGTGACAGTGCTGACACCGTTGATGATATCCAGTAATTCAAAATCCGTGTCTTCACCACCCAGGCGAAATGGATCAGGTTGTGCCGTGCCGTAACCTTCAACCAGACGTAATGCCAGTACATGCTGACCGCCCAGTGGCAGATATTCCCGCCAGTCGAGGGTGAATACTTCACCGCTAAAATCACTTTGGATCACTTCACTGCTTTCGGCTATGAGGTGAACATTGCGACCGGTGTTGGCACTCACAGAACGGATGTAGTGCTCACTATTGTCAAAGCCTACGGCTAAACCGAGCAGACCGTCCTGTGTATCCGGTAAAGGTGCAGGAACAATGAGCGGATCCCGTCGCCCGTCACTATTGCGACTATAGGTCACAGCCAGTGCCATGTTCCAGGCCGCATCAATTTGTGTGTAGGGGAAATTAACGATAGCGAAGGCATCATCATCAAGACGTGCGACCGCAAATTGATTATTACTGTTGAGTAAAATATCCGTTGAACGTTGGGCTCCCATAAAGAAGCGATTGCTCCAGCCGTAAACGGCACTCCCGGTTGCCCATTGATTATGCGCATCCCAGGCGAGGCTTAAGGCGTAATTGTGTATGCCCAATGCGTCGTTGCCGGAGGTGGAAAATCCGAACTCACTTTGATCTTCGGTGAGTTGCAAAATGGGTTGCCACCAGCGTGGTGTCATGCTGGACCAGGGTGAATAGCTTGCAGAATCAATCGATGGATAATTTTCCGGTACAGATGATTCTGTGATGTCCTGAATACCGGGTAGTATTTCCGATGTCAGTGGTTGCGGATTTTGCATAGTATAAATATCGTTGCCCCTGGCGCTGTAGCCGGAGTAATACAAAGGCGTGGTGGTGTTAAGCTGCGCGGGTTGAAAGGCTCCACTTGATTCGTGAGTTAGCGCCGAAATCGTGTTTGTGCTGAGGTTGTATCGGTAAATGTTATAAACATTATTGCGTTCAGAACTGAATAACAGGGCAGAACCATCGGCTGGATAAACCGGATGCATATCAATAGCCGGA
>JACPVK010000461.1 GCA_016191795.1 Gammaproteobacteria bacterium | reverse complement strand
TTTTTGTTATGCCTGGATACGACGAATTAATTCTGCCATTACCAGTGAATACAGTTCCTTGCCGGCAATTTTGTCTTCAGCCCCGCTATCAACATTGGGATTGTCGTTGACTTCAATGACGTACACCTTGCCGTCACGTTCTTTCATATCGACACCGTAAAAACCACGGCCAATCAGTTTGGCCGCCTTGCTGGCCGTATCCAGAATGGCGGAGGGTGTTTCACTGATAGAAACGCTTTGATATTGACCGTGAACAGCCTTGCCGCCCTTGCCATGTTTGACAATTTGCCAGTGTGATTTGGACATGAAATATTTGCAGACGAATATAACCTGTTGATTGAGTATGCCAATACGCCAGTCAAACTCGGTGTATAGATATTCCTGTGCCAGAATCAAATCCGATTCCTTGAATAATTGCTCGGCAATTTGTTCGGCTTCTGCAAAGGTTTGTGCCTTGTGGACGCCGCGGGAAAATGATCCGTCCGGAATTTTGAGTACCACCGGGTATTCGCTAAACAAGTTCAGTGGTTCGCCCTTGCGCAGAATAATGGTTTTTGGCGTGGGTATTTTGTGATGCGATAACAGTTCGGCGAGGTAGACCTTGTTGGTGCATTTAACAATGGATTCGGGATCGTCGATAACGGCCATGCCTTCGGCTTCGGCGCGTTTGGCGAAACGGAAAGTATGATGTTCAATGGCCGTGGTTTCGCGTATGAACAGGGCGTCGTATTCGGCCAGTTTGTTGTAATCCTTGCGCGTGATCAGTTCCACATCGGCGCCGAGCTTGTTACCGGCAGCAATAAATTTTTTTAAGGCGCGTTTATCGGAGGGCGGTAAGGCTTCGTCCGGATTATACAAAATAGCAATGTCGTATTTGTAATTGGGGCGAGCGGTGGTTTTTTTGCGCCACTTCTGGCTGAGCAACTGATCCAGTGCATCGGCGAATAATGCGCGCTGATCACCTTTCAGGCTGCCCAGGTGCAAAGGTTTGATGCTGGTGATTTCCCAGCGTTTGTCGTGTTTAAAATTAACCGACAATATCGGCGCGGGAAACATTTCGTAAATCTGACGCGCCAGGTCGCGCAGTTCCTTGTAGCGGCAATTGCCAAAATAAATATTAAAACTGTATTGCTGGGTATCACCTTCCAGCGGACGCTCGCGATGGGCATGCTGAATGAGGGTGTCGAGATCATCGATGTTAAGACTGTAAATGTCCTTGCTGCCAAGATTGGTCATGGTGTGCACGGTCGGTATCATTTTGTGACGGCGTGCTTCGGCCAGCAGGGCGCAGTAATAACCGGTGGAAAGATAACGATAATTGCGGCATAAATTGATGATACGCGTTCCACGAGACTTGTAGCGTTCCGGATTGAGCAAATAATCGCGTGCTGTAATCACGTTGGCTTCGGGGAAATCCTTGTGCCAGTCTTTTTCGTTTTCTACCAGTATTAAATGAGATGACATTTGTTCTCCGGGAGCATGTTATTGGCGCTGCGAGATAATAATGGCAGCCTTTTGCTGTGAGCGACCATAACGTGCCATGTGTTCAAAATCAGTTTTACGGATCGGCATATTGATGGAATCGAGCCGGGTGCGGTCGGTTTCATAATCAACAAACGGATCATGTACATAAATATACTTGTCGTCGAAGCCTGTGACTACGACCCAGTGCGGATTTCTTTCGTTATACATGCGGTAGGAGCTGATGAGTATCAGTGGAATTCCGCCTTCGTTGAATTTTTTCTGAACTTCATCAACATAGAGCGGCCGGTACTGGATATCGATATTCAGTGACGTCAGCTCGTCCAGAAAATCCTGTTGTACCACCCGCATGACTTCTTTTTTCTCTTCGCTGCGTACGGTATCCACCAGCAGGGTGCTGTCATCGTTGACGAATATTTCTACCCCAAACCCGCGATGCCAGGCTGAAAGGGCCAGCCCGTAAGGGCCGCAGCCGCCATGGCCGGAGGTCATGAAAATGGTGGTGGCTTCCCGCCAGATGCGCAATTCCTGGGTGCGGCTGGGTTTCATTTCCGGCCGGAGCGCGTTCATGGCCATCAGCAGCGCCGAGGGGCCACAGGTAAAGCGCAGGGTTTGTTCGTAATAGGGTACACGCGCCATATCGGGGCGTGATTGCACCAGGCGTTTTTCAAAACGCAGTGCATCCATGTGGTCTTCATAATAATCGTGATAGGTGCCGAACTGGCGATAGCCCAGCTTGCGATACAGCTGGATGGCGTTGTTGTTATCGGTACGCACTTCCAGGCGCAGGGTAATGCAAGCGTGGTCCAGAGCAAGTTGTTCGGCGGCATTGAGTAACTTTGCACCTATACCCTGTTGCCGGCAATCCGGGTGCACGGCCAGTGAGTACAGTCGCGCCAGTGAGGTACCGCTGTGAAACAGCACCACGACATAGCCACAAAATTTGTCACCCGACACGCTTACCAGCATTTCGGCATGTGCCGAGGTGATCAGATAGCGAAACACGCGCCGGGAAAAGCCGTCAATTTCAAAGGAAATATTTTCCAGCTCTACCAGATTGTCGAGATCATCAAGGGTTGCGGGGCGCAGCATGCTAATGGGCTAGAGTGCTCAATTGAAGAAGCGGCGAATATACGAGGGAAACAACCATGGGTAAAGGGTAAAACAACGGCAGTGACAAATGTATTCTCAGCTGCCGTCTGGGGCCTGCAACGGCGATGGCGGTGTAACGGCCAGATTAGCGGGCAGCCCCTCCAGCCGTCATTTTTCCAGAGCGGTCTTGCCTCAAGGGCGATGTAACCGGTTTGTGCGCATGTGACTGTGCTGGTGGCCGCCTGGTAGCGGCGCCGGTGGCAAGCTGGCAAAACCATCCGGCCGTTTACTCGAGCTACAGGTCTTTTATGACGCCACCGAGATGGACGGGTTGCAGCACGACGAAGGTGTGGGCGGTTTTCTTGTGGCGTACGGACTGACGACCGGGGCATCATCAAAAAAGATTTCGACGCCAGGGCCGGGCAGTCCGGGAGCGGCCGGTGTTCGTGTCAACTGGCCTCTGATTTGATCGCATCGAAACAGGGTTCAGAAAGGGGCCGGAATTTTTTAATGCGCCTTGATGAGTGGCCTGACCAGTTCATCGTCGGGTTTGCTGATATGAAAGCCCTGCGCATAATCCACACCCAGTTCGTTGAGCATGGCCAGGGTGGCTTCATCTTCCACCCACTCGGCCACAATTTGTACATTGAGTACATGACCAATATGGCTGATGGTGCGCACCATGGATTTATCCACCATATCGTTGCAGATGTTGCGAATTAAACTGCCATCAATCTTGATGAAGTCGATAGGGAGTTTTTTAAGATAACTGAGCGAGCTTAAACCGGCGCCAAAATTATCAATGGCAAAATAGCAGCCCAGGCCACGTAAATGCTTAATCAGATGCAGGGCTCTTTCGTGATGGCTGATAATGGATGTTTCGCTGGTTTCAAAACACAGTTGCGAGGCTTTGATCTGGTGACGTGCGATGGATTGTTCAATGACGCGTCCCAGATCTTCGTGTTCCAGTGATTGTGCCGAGAGGTTGATGGTGTAGAGAATCGGCGTGCCAATTTTTTTCTGGCGGCTGATTTCGCCCATGGCCTGGTTGATAACCCACAGGTCGATGTCGTACATCATTTCGTAGCGTTCGGCCGCCGGTAAAAATGCCTTGGGCGGTGCCAGGCGTCCGGCACTGGTTTTGAGACGAATTAAAAATTCCAGCATGGGCGGTGCATTGCCGGGCGTCAGTGGCACGATGACCTGAGTGAGCAACATAAACTGGTTGTTGCTCAGTGCCTTGCGAATTCGTTCCGGCCAGAGACTGGTGCTGTTATCCGGGGTGGAAACATCCGGTTGCAGAATACATACCTGGTTACGGCCGTTATCTTTGGCCATGTAGCAGGCGGTATCGGCGGCATTAATGACTTCGGCAATACCGTGCATTTGATCATTGATGGCGGCCATACCTATGCTCACGCCCACGCTGAATAATTTTTCGTTCCAGTAAAATTTGGTGTTGCGCACTTCTTCGCGAATTTTTTCGGCAATTTCACCGGCATGACTCATCGGGCAATCATTTAACAACAAACCAAATTCATCACCACCCAGCCGCGCCAGCACATCATTGCGGCGAATATGGGTTTTGATGTTGCTGCTGATCAGTTTCAGTAGCTCATCGCCGGCTCGGTGGCCACAGGCATCATTCACCGGTTTGAATTCGTCGAGATCGAGGTAACACATGACATGCTGGCTACCGTTAAGGCGGAAATTATCCAGCGCTTCACCCAGCGATTCCTCAAAGCCACGGCGGTTGATGAGGCCGGTGAGTTGATCATGCATGGCTTCGTAAGACATCTTTTTAGCCTGCCGGCGGCTGTGGCTGATGTCGCGCAATACCAGTACCACACCACTGATATCACCCTGGGCGTCGTGAATGGCAGCGGCGCTGGTATGCAGGGATACAGCGTTGCCATTTTGTAATAACAGCACATCGCTATCGGACAGGTAGTGCCCGGTGTCGCTGTGCAAACACAGCTGCACCGGATCACGGCTGGTGTTGTGATCTTCCTCGCTGACCAGGGTGTAACTTTGTGCAAAGGTTTTCCACAGTACCAGCCTGGCTGGCTGACCGAGCAGGGTTTCTGCCGCCGGGTTGATGAAATCAATTTGCCCCTGCAGGTTGGTAATGATCACCGCATCATGAATGGATTCGAGTGCCACGCGTGCTTTTTCGCGTTGCTCAAACAGCAAATTACTGGTGTGCTGGTGGCGCAGTTTGCTGATTTTTATAATGCGATAGCTGACGCCGAAACCCACACTCAGTAATAACGCCAGGCCGGTTGCCAGTGCCAGATTACGGTTTGCAAAATCATCCAGGGAAAGCTGATAACTGAGTGTGTAGCGCCAGTTTTGATCATGGGCGGCGAGTTTCTGGCTGACAGCTGTCGGTGGTAACAAAGCAGATTGATTGTTGCTGTGAATTTCCAGTACAGCCTGTTCGTCATTTGGCCGGTACAGGCTCAGCTGGTAATGCGGGTCATTGTCGAGTTCCGGTAACAGTTTGCTGCTATCAATCTGTAACAGTGCCAGGCCGGCTATATCCTGATTGCTGACTGACGTTGGGTCCACGGCATAGCCATTACTGTAAATAACCTTGGCGATGAAATAGCTGGGACGGGTATCACCCATAAAATACAGGGCGCGGCTGCTACTGATACGGCCGGTGCTGATGGCTTCGTTAATCAACAGGTCGAGCACGGGTAAACTGCGCAAATCCAGTCCGGTTAACCGGATATTGGCTGGCGTGACCGGCTCAATAATGTCTACCGGATAATATAAATCGCGTTCCGATACATTGGTTAGCAGGGATTTGTCATTCATTTGCTTGAGCGTGAACTGACTCAGGCCACTCTGGCGCTTGATGTCTTCATAAACCGGGCGGGATTCGCCGCTGACCTGCTGTGCAATCATCACGGTTTGTAAATAACCAAATTGCTGAACCACGGCCTGGGCAAAGCTGCTGATACGTTCCGGAGCATTGGTATTGGTGTGAATCTGGCCAACCAGTGATACCAGGGCCGCATCCAGATTATTCAGCCGCTGGCTGAGTGTGGCGTGGATAACAGGCTGGTTGTTACGGAAATTTTTATTGATGTCATCCCAGGTAATCCAGATGGCTACTGCCGAGAAGCTGACAAACAGCAGAGCTGTCGTCGCCATGACTACAAACCAGTCTGAAGCCTTGAGAGATGAAGGCCGGTCCATTATTTAACACCACAGCAGGCAAAACGAAGATGGGGCAAACATAGCAGGATTTTCCACTTGGGGTATTGGTGTATAAACAGATGCTAATTCTTGATGCCTATGCCCTTGTTCAGCAGGCGCATGGCATAAATGAACAGGACCGTAATAAAACCAATAATAATGCCAAACGATGCCAGTAAATGGGTGTCCGAAATACCGAGCAGGCCATAACGAAAGGCGTTGATCATATACAGGATAGGATTGACCAGCGACACCTTTTGCCAGAATGAGGGTAGCATTTCAATCGAGTAGAAAATACCACCCAGATAGGTCAGTGGCGTCAGTACAAAGGTCGGAATAATGGAAATGTCATCAAAACTTCTGGCATAC
>JACPVK010000460.1 GCA_016191795.1 Gammaproteobacteria bacterium | reverse complement strand
GAGTGCGCCAGAATGATGCCTTCAAATGGAATGGCGGGAAAACCTTCGGTGCCTTTGTAATTACCTTCCTGGGTGGCAGTGAGCAGGGGATGTAAAACCTTGATCGGGGCCTTGAACATTTCGACAAATTCCAGCAGGCCCTGATTGGCACGGCACAAACCGCCGGAATAGCTGTAGGCATCCGGATCATCCTGGGAATATTGTTCGAGTTTGCGGATATCCACCTTGCCGACCAGAGATGAAATATCCTGGTTATTCTCGTCACCCGGTTCGGTTTTGCTGACTGCTATTTGCCGCAATACGGAAGGAGTGAGGCGCACTACGCGGAATTTTGAAATGTCGCCATTGAATTCGTGCAGACGTTTGGTGGCCCAGGGAGACATGATGGTGCCAAGATAACGTTGCGGAATGCCATATTCCTTTTCCAGAATATCAGCATCTTCATCAGGGTTAAATAAACCCAGGGGGGACTCAAATACCGGCGATCCCTTAATGGCATAGAACGGAACTCTCTCCATAAGCGCTTTCAGACGTTCTGCCAATGATGATTTACCACCACCTACCGGGCCCAGCAGGTAGAGGATCTGCTTGCGCTCTTCCAGTCCCTGGGCAGCGTGCCTGAAAAATGACACGATTTGCTCAATGACTTCTTCCATGCCGTAGAATTCCCGGAAAGCCGGGTATATCTTGATGACTTTGTTGGAAAATAGCCGGCTTAACCGGGTGTCATGGTGAGTGTCCAGTAATTCCGGTTCACCGATGGAGGCCAGCATGCGCTCTGCCGGGCTGGCATAAGTCAGAGGATCTTTTTTGCACAGTTCGAGATATTCCTGGAGGCTATATTCTTCCTCGCGTGATTTCTCGAATCTGGATGAATAGTGATCAAAAATGCTCATGGATAACACCTCCCAATGCAGAGTTTTTCACAACTGGCAAAACTATAGACCAGATTGTGCCGGGTTTAATTCCAGCAGGCAGGTTATTCATGCCGTCGGCAACAACCTTTGTACTAGTTTAGGCAATAAACAGGCCACTAGCTTGAATGTCGGGCAGAAATTATTTATTTGTGACTGTTAGCGATAAAAAAATCTGTTGATAAAGTTTTACAGATAAAATGAGTGTGATTTCATCCTGCATACAAACCAGATGAAGTCTGGCAACGAACAGGTGAGTGCATGACCAGCCCGGATTCTACAGCTTCGACAGATTCATCCAGTCATGCCATAGCGGCGGTTGATCTGGGTTCTAACAGCTTTCACATGATTGTTGCCGAGGATCGTCAGGGGCAGCTGGTGGTTCTGGATCGCATCAAGGAGATGGTGCGGCTTGCGTCCGGGCTGGATCAGGATGGCAATTTATCGGTGGAGGTGGAACAACGCGCGTTGGCCTGCCTGCAGCGATTTTCGCAACGATTGCGCAATTTATCCTCAGTCAGCGTCAGTGCCGTGGGCACCAATACCTTGCGACGTACACGTCATGCCGACATTTTCCTGCAACGCGCAGAAGCAGAACTGGGTCATCCCATTGAAGTGATTTCCGGAATCGAGGAAGCACGTCTGATTTATCAGGGCGTTGCTCGCAGTCTGGAACCGGATCACAAGAACCGGCTGGTAGTTGATATAGGTGGTGGTAGTACCGAGCTGATCATTGGTGAAGATTTTCAACCCATATTAATGGAAAGTCTGGATATGGGATGTATTACTGTCACTCGGGAATATTTTCCGGATGGCAAAATAACTGGCAAGCGTATTAATTCCGCACGTGTTTTCGTTTTGCAGCAAATGCGTGCAGTGCGTCATGCTTTTCTGAAACGTGGCTGGAAAGTTGCAATAGGTTCTTCTGGAACAATACGTTCGGTGGAGTCTGTGGTGCGCACATTGTCACTATCCAAGCAGGATGGCGTGTCTTTTGTGGCATTGCAGTTATTGCTGGAAAGACTCAAGCAGTTTGACACCATAGACAGTATTAAACTGAGTGGCTTGAGCGATGATCGCGTGCCGGTATTTCTGGGTGGCCTGATAGTATTAAGCGGCGTGTGCGAAGCGCTGGGAATCAAGCAGATGCAGGTTTCTGACGGAGCCTTGCGTGAAGGTTTGCTTTATCAATTGATGGGGCGACATCATGATCATGACATTCGTAATCAGAGTGTGCATTCACTGGCCAGTCGCTTTCATGCCGATGTTGATCATGCCAATCGTGTTCGAAGCACAGCGAATGATCTGCTGGAGCAAATCTGGCGTGACTGGTCACTGAATCATGCGGTTGCTTTTCGTCTGCTTAACTGGGCCTGCGAGTTGCACGAAATTGGCCGTGATATTGCGCATTCGGCATATCACAAGCATAGCGGATATATTATCGAGAGTGCCGACATGGCAGGGTTTTCCCAGCAGGAACAAAAACGTATTGCAGCTCTGGTGCGCGCGCATCGCGGAAAACTTAACAATAATTTGTTTGAGTCATTAAATAAATCCAGCCAGGAAATGGTGAAGAAGCTGGTGGTAGTCCTGCGTCTGGCGGTTATTTTTCATCGTAGTCGATCTGACATTAAATTGCCGTTTATCAGTATTGAGGCGAAGCAGGAGAAAATTATATTAAGCATTCCAGCCAGCTGGATAGAACAGCACCCATTGACACTGAATGATCTGGAACAGGAAGCTGATCATATACAGTCCCTGGGTATAAAATTAAAAGTAAAAACCAGCGCTAATCAGGTTGGTAACACTCGAAAAGTGGATGAATAATCATGGCGTTGAAAGCAACTATTAGCAAGGCTGAGTTGAATATTGCGGATATGAATCGCAATTATTACCACAGCCATCACCTGACATTGGCGCAGCATCCATCCGAAACCGATGAGCGCATGATGATTCGGCTTGTGGCGTTTGCCCTGCATGCACATGAGGATTTAACTTTCACAAAAGGCCTCAGTACCGAGGACGAACCGGATATCTGGCAAAAGGACCTGATAGACCACATCGTATTGTGGATCGATCTTGGGCAGATTGATGAAAAGCGCATCAAAAAAGCCTGTGGCAAGTCTGATCAGGTTGTTATTTACACCTACCAGTCGCGCAGCGCCAAACCCTGGTGGCAAAAAATTGAATTGGCCATGAAGCGATTTGATAACCTGAGTGTGATGGAAATCGAAACCCTGTCGGAAGCTCCGATAGAGTCTCTGGTGCAACGCAGCATGCAGTTACAGTGCAACATTCAGGATAACGCCGTGTATTTGTCGTCTGCTGCCGGTGAAGTGGAATTGCGCATAAACAAGCTGATGTAAATTAACCGTGTTTGCTAAGACCCGCCATGCCTGAATTGTCGTCCGAAGTCCGGGTGCACCGCGCAGGGCTATGCCTGGGTCTATGTGCGAGGCTGCTCCACAATGAACCCGCGTCAGCATAGGTGGACCGGGGCGGGGATATGCCTCGTTATGGCGAGATTCATCAAAAGCCTGTTTGGGACTGTCACGATGCCCCTGTATAATGTGCCCATCATTCACACCAGGAACCAATATGCCCCTGATTAAACCCTTTGCCGGTCTACGTCCGGTAGCAGAGCGTGCTGCCGATGTTGTTGCGCCGCCCTATGATGTATTGAACAGTGACGAAGCTCGCGATCGCGCCCACGGCAAACCCTGGAGCTTTTTACATATTTCCAAGGCCGAAATCGATTTGCCAAAAGACATCAATGTGTACGACCCGGCGGTGTATGCCAGGTCTGCCGAAAATATGCAACGCATGATTGCATCAGGCATCCTGATGCGTGATAGCTCGCCACGGTATTACGTTTATCGGTTAACCATGGGATCGCATGTTCAGACCGGCCTGGTGTGTGCCGCATCAGTCAAGGATTACGACAGTAACCGGATTCGCAAACACGAATTTACGCGTCCTGCAAAAGAAGATGATCGCGTACGTCAAATTGAAGCGCTGAATGCGCAAACCGGTCCGGTGTTGCTCGCCTATAAATCGCAACCTGAAATGGATGCCTTATTACAGAAAGTAACGCGCGACAAACCCTTATATGACCTGAAGGCAGATGATGACATTGGTCATGCTTTCTGGATGATAGAAGACAAATCCATAATCGATAAAATCAGCGCAGCTTTTGATGCCATGAAAGCAATCTATATTGCCGACGGTCATCATCGTTCAGCAGCGGCTTCACGTGTGGCAGCCAAAAAAGGCGGCGGTGAAAACGCCATGAGCCAGTATTTTCTGGCTGTTGTGTTCCCGCATAACCAGATGAAAATTCTTGATTACAACCGTGTGGTAACCGATTTGAATGGGCTGACCAAAGAAGCTTTTCTGGAGAAAGTTAAACAGCATTTTGATTGTGTTAAACACAGCGGGCCTGTAAAGCCGTCATCTGCAGGTGAGTTTGGCATGTATCTCGATGGTGCATGGTATAAATTAAATATTCATGCCGGGTTGATTCCGAAAGATCCGGTTAAAAAACTGGATGTCAGTTTGCTGGCCGATAACCTGTTACAGCCCGTACTCGGCATTAACGACCCGCGTACCGATTCCCGAATTGATTTTGTTGGTGGTATGCGTGGATTAAAGGAACTTGAAAAGCGTGTGAATTCCGGCGAAATGGCCGTGGCTTTTTCCATGTATGCCACCAGTATGGAGGATTTAATGGCGGTGGCAGACAGTAATCAGGTTATGCCGCCAAAATCTACCTGGTTTGAGCCCAAGCTGGCAGATGGTCTGGTGTCACACGTACTGGATTAGTGGAAGTTCTGGTTATTTTGCTCAACGTATACACCAAT
>JACPVK010000434.1 GCA_016191795.1 Gammaproteobacteria bacterium | reverse complement strand
TGAGCGAAGCTTCACCGTCGTATTATGAAAGTGTTGTCATGGTGTCGATGCGTTACAAGTTTTAATCAGGTAGCCAGTGGCGTCAGGCATGTTTTGCAAAATCCGGGCACTGTCTTACCGGTGTGCATAACAATCCACTCGTTACGGACTTTCCGCGGTTTTTTTATAAAATAAATTTTTCATAGGCATCTTGTTATTCCTGAAACCATAATTTGCCAGGAATGGGTATTTTATGGGTGCGTTGTAAGCAGAGAGTTGTCCGGCTGTAACCAGAAGTGGACATGCGATAGAGGTTCTGCTTATGGCTGATGTCAATCACAAGCGGTCGCTGGCTGTTCTTACATGAAAAGCAATTTCCACCCTAAAGCAGACATTGAAATATGATTGATTAAATTCTGATTTCGGCCAGAGCGGACCTTTTGGGTTTTACACTGATCCCAAACATCCACTAGATTGTGCGACGTTGCTAAACCGCAACAGAGCTTGACCTCATTTATTTTTTAATTATTTTCTAGCTGGCGACAATTTTTAGACTTTTTAATGCAATTGCTTCAACATGTGGTAATAGCTCTAGAATTGCTGAATTAGCGTCAGGGAACATCTCATAAATAACGCTTGATGTTCCAGCGTGCGCTATAGAACATCTTATCTTGTAGAAACGTATAACTGCTTTTTTGTATTTGTCCTGGGATTTGTAAAGCTTCTCATTTTCAGCAGCCCTATCTAACTTTATGATGTATTTGTTATGAGTTGCAATTAGCGTTTCCATAGCAGTGTTAAAAGCTTCAAACTCTGCAATTGCATCTATTCCTTCTGCCAAAGAAACCAGCTGATTGGGTTCATTAGCAAGTTTCTCATCTGCACTTTTAATTGCTTTCGAAGCATCTTGGTCATACTCCTTGATCAGTGTATCTTTAATATTTGCAAGGTAAGCATTCTCAAGGATTCTGTATAAAGATAAAAAACGCCACTTCGGGCGCTGAACGATTGATGCTTCGTGCAACAAAAGTGCCTGTATCTCAGTATAGGTACGCGGCTGCTTATCCATTTTGACTACTGCCGCCGAATGCACAAGCGCATTAGGTAGGTCTGCGGATGGCATACATGGATAGGTAAGCCCAAACAGTGCAGAAATTACTTGTTGATCAGCTGCCCCCAATTTGAGGTCAATAGGCTCTGCAATAATTGCCTTACCACCTGCAAGCGATCGCCAGTCAATACAGTTTCTGGAAGGATCTCTACTATTCAACTTCTGCTCTTGCAATCTGTCATCAATGATTGCCCAGAAAATCAGATTTTCAAGTTCAGTGGGAGGTGCATCGAAGTGCTCACGTGGAATGAGACCAACGAGTATTGGATCAGGGTGATCTTTGAAATTTACGTTACAGAATTTGTACTGTATAACACCCACCTGATCTTCTATGCGCAACTGGTACCTTGAGAATCTTTCCATTGATGACGCTGCTATTGCTAAGCTTGCTTCAGAACTTAGCAAACCATCCAGAACATGGTTGTTCTCGTTTTCTAGATAATTCAATAGATCTTGAACAGTGGCTTCACCAGGTAAACCAGTAATTTCGCGAAGTGATGCAGGCAGATGCAACATAGCTAGTCTCTGGCCGCCCCAATTCGCCAACAATCAGCCATCGGTGTCTCACCGGCACCTCGAATGAATTCTTTGAAGGTGTTGAAAACCATCTCGCGTGTCGCAACTCCCACGTTAACCTTGCTAGGATCAATACCTTGACGTAAAGCCTCAAAGATTCGCAATCCCACGACATCAGGTGGCTGTCCCGACTGAGCTGACACTAGTAGCGCATTTAATGCAGGCCAAACACGTGGCGCAAGAGCAGCGTTTCGTTCCATTGCGCCTACAGCCGCTGCTATACCTAGTATTACTGTTTCATTGCCAAAGAATGTTAAATTGTCAGCACCAAGGGCAGCATCAAGCCTCACTATCCAACTCATAAGGCGATTGAATCCATCAGCATTTTCTGCCTGATTGTTACCACCAGGAACCGTTTGCCCCAATACTTCAATTGCAGATTCCGCAAGTAACTCTTCCATTACTGTGTTACGTAAGTCCAGGTTGGGTTGGCCTTGCAGCCATGCTTGGAATGCTTGTGCTATTTTTGCCAATGCAAACTGACCAGGTTGTGTTCGCCTTCGTGTATCAACAGTCCGAAAAATATCAAGGTTTACTATACCGGCTAAGTCATCAACAAGCTTGGAACTCAATACCTCAACCTGATGTTTTACCGACATTGGCCGCTGACCTGCATTTAGCAGAAGCATACGATAAGCAATTGCACCAAATGGGATGTTTAGCCAAAGCTCAACACGCAAAGGTCGCGCTAAAAAATCTGGTTTTTCGTCATCACTAATCGATTCTAATGTTTGGCGAATTGCATTTGTCCGCTGTAATCCATCAATGACATAAACACCTGCACTGGTCAAATTAGCCAAGTCGTTTGAAATTTGTTTAAGATTTTTCGTATCGAAAAGTTGCTCAATAGGAAGGCTCAAATTGCAAGTAGCAGCAAGAACAATTGGCGGCAATATACATCCTCGACGCAGATCACTTCTCAAAGTGGCGTAAGCCTTAGTCCCTTTTATGATGGCTCGTTGGATGTCTAGGTTTTTCTCGGCACCAGCAGTGAGCTCAAGAAATTTCTCATATGAACATTTCGCAGTGACACAGTATGATTGCAAGCGATCATCCCGATCGATTGATATTGCATCTAAAGTCATAGCATTCCTCTCATCTTTCTTAAAATCACTTGGTTCATTCTAGCGTAACCAGCCAGCGAACAATCGTGGGTAGCCAATAAAAGGGGGAACTTCGGTTTTGTATTCGGCATTTAGAATAATCGAATAATCCGGGGCAGAGTAACATTTTCTCGGCCTGCCCGGCACACCCTGCC
>JACPVK010000069.1 GCA_016191795.1 Gammaproteobacteria bacterium | reverse complement strand
CCTCGGCAACCGCTCCATGCGTTGCTCTACCTCCTGTGACCCACATGGATGTGGGAAATGCCAAAGCGATGTTGGAACATCGCTGGCCATCCATGCAGTCGTGCGCATCTCGACAACTGCTCCTGCGTTGTTCTCGATCACTTGCTCCCGGCGTGATTCTACCGCCTACTTCCTGTAGGCGTACCTTCCGCCATCCATGGCGGTCGCTGCGCTCACGGCATTCGCACATCCATGTGCATCACGCAAATAATCGCTAATGAAAACAAAAGGATTTGCCTTATTTGCGTTTATTTGCGTTCATTTGCGGACTCATTCTTTTATAGTTTTGTCGCGGGCATGGCCCGCTCCTACAGTCTTAATTAAGCGCCATTCGCATCGGTCATCACGATATAAAATAGGCGGTACGTGCATTCAGTGCCGTATCGTACATCGCAGCCACACCACACACATCTACCGGCACTACCCATTCATCTGCATCAAATCCCATAATGCTTAGGGAAGGCGAACATACCTGAAAGGTGATGCCCAATTCCTGTGCCAGTTCAATCTGTTCTTCGAGTGACGACATTTGTCCTTTCATCATGTAGTTAAATAAAGGCCGACCAATACCACCGAATGACATTTTTGAAGGTGCCAGATCCCTGCTGCTGCCTGGCAGCATCATATTAATCATTTTATGCATGAATTTTTTACCTTTAAGCTTGCGTCCTTTCTTGATGACAGTACAACCCCAGAAAGTAAAAAACATAGTGACTTCCATACCCATTGCGGCGGCACCGTTCGCCATAAAAAACGCCGCAATGGCTTTATCAAAGTCGCCTGACAACAAAATTATCGACACCTTGTTATCGGGCACACGGGGCCTGATATCCGCCATTTGTTGTTCCAGCAACCGCATACGTGCCGCCAGGTCCTGGTCCTGATCCGATACATGAATTGATTCGATAACGGTTCCCATAATAAAGTCCTCATGTTGTATTGCCAAAATGACTGGCATGTTTTGTCAATATTGTGTATTAACCACTTCAGCTTTTGCTGTATCGCTAACCGAGCATAAGCACTGAACCTGGCAATGGGAATTGTTTTTTTGTTTGTCAGCTAAACTAACTATCTGTTATTTCAGGGTAAAAAATATGGCACAACTCAGGGTCATGGAACTGCTTGAAGCCACACAGATGTTCGAGCGTAAACTGACTCTGGCACTCATGTATTCCTGTTTACGATTGCCCCAATTCAGAGCCATGTTATTTCTGGAGCACGCAGGCAAAATTACGGTTTCGGATTTAAGTCGCCATCTCAATGTCACACGAGCGACGGTTAGCGTACTGGTTAACGAGCTGGTTAAGGCAGAGCTGGTTGAGAGCCTGACAAACAAGGCAGACAAACGATCGTTTTACATTCGTTTGACTGATTTGGGATTAAAGAGACTGGCGCTGGCCAAATCCGAAGTCACCATGATTACGGAAAGTTTATCTGCAGATTTTTGTGATGAAACAGTACAGGCATTGAACCAGTTTGCCTGCACCGTGCAGCGTGACAGATAAACTGGAAATTTTGAACACCTGAAAGTATTTGGCATGCAATGCATGAGCGTCGCCGGACAGAGATTCAGTTCATCACACCTTGATCAGCTCAGTTATTACCGGAAAGCTAGCCTGCATATCTCACCAAAAAGAATAAGATTACCGCAAATAAATGCGCAAATAGTATAAAAATAACCTGCGCTAACATAGGACGATTTGCACCCTATGGAAAAGCGTCGGCCTAAAGGCCGACCCACAGGAAAATCACTGCTTTTGCAGGTTCGACTTCTGTCGAACGCTTTTGCCGTGATCAATTTGGTGAAATTTTCAGGCTAGCGGTACATTAGTTGTTTATTATTGCTGTCATGGTGCTGCCGCAGCAGCACCGCTACAATCTGACTGCTATTTGTTTCAGCGCAAATATTATTTTAAATGCCGATAGATGGTTCGCTCGCTAACACCCAGCATTTGTGCCGCTTTTGATCTGTGCCCGTGACATTTTTCCAGTGCATCCAGTATTTGCTGTTTGGTCAGGCGAGTAGTAGAAGCCATACTGGACATTGTACTGGCTACCTGTTTTGTGTGATGACGATGTGCCTGCTCATACACTATGTAATCCGGTAAAATAACATTACCCGCCGCCAGTATGACTGCACGCTCGATAATATTGCGTAACTCACGCACATTGCCCGGGTAATCATAATCCAGCAATTTCACGATCACATCCGGTGACAGAGGTATTTGCTGCTCACCGTCTTCAATCTGGTGCAGGAAAAATTCTGCCAGTACCGGAATGTCATCCTTGCGTTCGCGCAAGGATGGGATGGTGACGGGGAATGCGCTCAAACGATAATACAAATCCTGACGAAACTTCCCGTTGCGCACCATCTCCTGCGGATCTCTATTGGTTGCAGCAATAATGCGTACATCGACTTTTATATACTCTGTACCACCAAGCCGGCGAATGCTGCCGGTTTCCAGAACCCGTAACAGTTTGGTTTGTAAATTGAGCGGTAATTCGCCTATTTCATCTATGAACAGGGTGCCTTTGTTGGCCGCTTCGATTAAACCTGTTTTACGTTGTGTGGCGCCGGTGAATGCACCTTTTTCATAACCAAATAATTCGCTTTCAATCAACGACTCACCCAGTGCACCACAATCCACCACCACAATCGGTGCATGACTGCGCGTAGAATGAAAATGAATGTATCGCGCAGCGCAATCCTTGCCGACGCCACTTTCACCTAACAAAAATACCGTGGATTGTGTTGGTGCTACGCGGTAAAGAATACTGATTAATCGCAACAGCGGTTTGGAGCGTCCCGCCAGAATCATTTCGCGGTCGTTTTCGTGTGGCAGGGGATGAATGGTTTCACCCATGTACACCACCTCACCCTTGTCATCGAGTATCGGGCTGGCCGAAATCTGTACGTGTTCTTCATGTTCGTGGTGAGTACTGTGGATATGCATCACCGTTGTAGGTTTGGCCGTGGCAACCACTTCTTCCAGTGGGCAATGCTCACCATTCTGACTGCAGGGTCTGTCGATGTGATGCGACACCACATAACAATGTTTACCCACGATATCGTCCTGACCCACCTGATAATGCTCGCGATATTGCTGATTGGCGGCCACGATCTGAAAGTTGCGATCAATAATCACAAACGGATCCGGGAACAAATCAATAATGGCTTCACAGGAGGGTTTTACCGGTTTTATGGGTGGGCAGGACATACTCAACAAACCTCAAGTCATGACAGTCATGACACAAGCTTCTCTCCGAGCATCGGCAAAGTCAATTCGCAGTGGTATGCTTGCCCTATGTTATTGAAATTCACCAAAATGCACGGCCTGGGAAATGATTTTGTGGTGTTTGACGCCATCAATCAGGCCATTCAACTCTCACCCGAACAGGTGCGTTTTATAGCCGACCGTCGCTTCGGCATAGGTTGTGACCAGTTATTACTGGTTGAAAGGCCGCAAACTTCTGAAGCCGAATTCCGTTACCGTATTTTTAATGCCGATGGCGGTGAAGTAGAGCAGTGTGGCAATGGCGCTCGCTGCTTTGCCCGCTTTGTACACGACAAGGGCTTAACCTCGCATCGTGACATGGCAGTCGAAACCGCGTCTGGCATTATCGTTCTGAGCCTGCAGGATGATGGCCAGGTTACCGTCAATATGGGTGTACCCCGGATGGACCCGGCCAGCCTGCCGTTTCAGGCTGACAAAACCGCAACCCGTTATAACCTCGACGTGCAGGGCACAAATTACAGCATCGCCGCCATCTCCATGGGTAACCCCCACGCCGTGTTAAGGGTAGATGACGTTACCAGGGCGGATGTCGCCCGACTGGGCCCGCTCATCGAATGCCATCCGCGATTTCCAAAGCGGGTAAATGTCGGCTTTATGCAGGTAGTCGATCGCGGCCATATTCATTTACGAGTCTATGAACGCGGCGCTGCTGAAACACTGGCCTGTGGCACCGGAGCCTGTGCCGCCATGGTCGCAGGCTTCATTCAGGGCTGGCTGAATAATGTAGTAGAAGTGACATTACCCGGTGGTAAGCTTGTGATTCGCTGGCAGGGTGGTGATAATCCACTCTATATGACCGGTCCGGCCACTTCTGTATTTGAAGGACAAATTGAATTATGAGTATCCAGTCGCAACCCAGCAAAGACAAACCCGAACTCGACGAGCGACAAATCACGGAATATCTTCAATCCCATCCGGAATTTTTTCGCCTGCACCCGCTGTTGCTCGCTGAACTCAACATTCCACATCCCAGCGGTTCTGCGGTTTCCCTGGTAGAACGCCAGATACGCGTACTGCGCGAAAAAAACCAGCACTACGAATCACGATTACGCGAACTGGTGGAAGCCGCACGTGACAACCAGCGCCTGACCAACAGCCTGCAACGCCTGGCCGTAAATTTATTACTCGCCGACGAACTCGACGACATACTCGCCACTGTCACCGAGGAACTGCGCGAACACCTGGCAACCGATTTTGTCAGCCTGCGTTTACTGGGTACTGTTAAACAGGCGACACAACAACCCGAACGTTACATGGCCGAAGACGGCGCAAAATTGCAATCGCTGGGCAAACTCATTGCCGACAAACAAATCCAGTGCGGCCGCATGAATGCCGAACAAATTAATTTACTGTTTTTAAATGACGCACCGGAAGTTGGCTCCGGCGCCATTATTCCATTACACAACACCAACACCTTCGGCCTGCTCGCCATCGGCGGCCGCGATGCACAACGCTATCATCCCGGCATGGGCACCGATTACCTGAAGTTGCTGGGCGAGTTAGTGAGTGCCGCGATCAAGCCTTATGTTTGAATTAAGTAGCAAGTGGCGAGTAGCAAGTAGCAAGCAAGAGCGTTTACTTGCAACTTGCTACTTGTAACTTGCCACTATCACCATGTTTACCACCGACCTCGAAAAATTTTTCCAGTACCTGCAATCCGAACGACACTATTCACCGCATACCTTAAGCAATTACCGCCGCGACATCACCGGTTTTATTGCATATTGCCAACAAAATAATTTAAGCGACTGGAGCAACATCGACACTCAGCATGTGCGCGATTATGTATCGCGTTTACATCGCCAGGGTATGGCTGGTAAAAGCCTGCAACGTTTACTGTCATCCCTGCGCAGTTTATTTCGCCATTTACTCAAACAACAAAAAATCCGCGCCAACCCCGCCAACGGATTACGTGCCCCCAAAAGCCAGAAAAAATTACCCGAAGTGTTATCACCCGATGCACTCGATCATCTGATCAACATCGAAACCCGAGACCCCGAGTCCTTCCGCGATCGCGCCATCATGGAACTGTTTTACAGTTGCGGTTTGCGTTTATCCGAACTCACCGGGCTGGATATGGATAGCATTAACTGGGGCGAACAAATACTCGTAGTGCTCGGTAAAGGCAACAAACAACGCCGCGTACCGTTTGGCAACAAAGCACGTGATACCTTGCAGGCATGGCTGACGCAACGCGCGTTAATCGCTAAGGAAAATGAAACAGCGGTATTTATCAGTTTAAAAGGCGTTCGCATCTCACCACGCAGTGTCGAAGCCCAGCTAAAAAAACGCGCCAGAGAGAAGGGTATGTTTCAACGCATTTATCCGCATTTGTTGCGGCATTCGTTTGCTTCGCACATTCTGGAATCCAGCGGGGATTTGCGTGCTGTGCAGGAATTACTGGGTCACGCGAATTTATCGACTACGCAGATCTACACGCATGTGGATTTTCAGCATCTGGCGAATGTTTATGATGCGGCGCATCCAAGGGCGAGAAAGAAAACCGAGACCTGAAGCATTAAAAGATTTCACGCAAAGACGCCAGGGCGCGAAGAATGGCAACCGTCATGATTCACTAAACAGGAATGAGGTGGCTACATGAAATCAATAGAACTCAAGGCTGAAATAGACCAGCTGGAACTATCCGAAAAATTGTTGCTGGTTGAAGATATATAGGATTCAATTGCTGCAAACAATGCAGAGCTACCCATGCCGGAATGGCAAGATAAGGAACTGGACAGACGTTACGCTGAATATCAACAGGGAAAGCTTGATCTTCATGACTGGAAAGCGGTGCATGAAAAATTGCGCAATAAATACAAATGAAACTGCGCTATACAGCTCGCGCGAAAGACGATCTTGAACTTGCTTTCGTCTGGTACGAAAGACAACGCCGCGGCCTGGGGTTGAATTTCTGGATTGCGTTGAGGCTGCGATCAGACAAATTATAGAAAACCCTGAAATACAGAGGATTCATTACAACTGTTTTCGAGGATATGTGATACGCCGCTTTCCATTCACGATTTTCTACAGCATGGAATCCCACGACATTGTCGTGCATTCGATTTTTGATAACTGACGTAATCCACGACGCAGGCCTTGATAGCCACACGTTTCACTTCTAAATGCGCTATTGCAAGACTTGACTGCGTGCGCCTGCTTCCATCTCGGGCCATCGACTGGCCAATACCTTATCAACGCGCTTGCCATCCAGATCAACCACTTCAAACTTCCAGTTTTCCCAGCTGGTGCTGTCGCCCGTTTGCGGTAGACGCCCCAGCAGCCACATCATCATGCCGCTCAGGGTGTGGTAGCGTCCCTTGTCCTCATCGGGCACTTTTTTCAGTCCCAGCCTGTCCTTGAGTTCCGGCACTGGAATCAGGCCATCGAGCAGCCACGAGCCATCATCACGTTGCAACGCCCAGGCATCTTCCTTGTCATGCGGCGTAAATTCGCCTGTCACGGCTTCCAGCACATCCATCAAGGTCACCAGTCCCAGCACCTCGCCGTATTCATCCACCACCAGAACCATCTGCGTGCCGGATGCCCGGAAGTGACCCAGCAAATCCATACCAGTCAGGGTTTCCGGAACAAACACCGCAGGCTGTAATTGACTTCTGAAATCGGTCTGATCACCCTTGAGCTTCTGACGCAACAATTGTTTGGTGTTAACGATGCCAAGAACGCTGTGCAAACCGCCACGGCATACTGGAAAACGCGAGTGATCGGATGTCGCAATCCATTGCATGTTTTCTTCCAGCGGACGATCGATATCAAGGTAGATGATGTCGGCACGCGGAATCATCAGTGAGGTGATCTGGCGTTCATCGAGGCGGAATACATTGCGCAACATCTCATGTTCCTGTTGCTCAATCACACCGGATTCGGAACCTTCGTCAATCATGGCGTGAATTTCTTCCTCCGTGACCCCTTGATCCGCTAGCTGACGTTGCCCCATCAGGCGCAGCAGCGTCTCGGTTGAAAGTGTCAGCAGGCGCACAAAGGGGCGGGTGAAAAGCGCCAAAATCTGCATTGGCCGTGCCACCAGGCGGGCAATACCTTCGGGATTGAACTGGCCGATACGCTTGGGAACCAACTCGCCGATAACGATAGAAACATAGGTAATCACCACCACCACAAGTCCGGTGGCAACGATATGACTGGTTTCTTCATCCATGCCCATCCCATACAACCAGACAGCAAAGGGACCTGCCAGAACAGCTTCACCGACAATACCGTTGAGAATACCTATAGAAGTAATACCAATCTGCACCGTAGACAGAAATCGCGTCGGCTCATCATGCAAGGTAAGCGCAACCGCCGCCGCACCATCACCATCCTCGGCCAGCTTCAACAGCCGTGAACGGCGCGCAGTGACCAGGGCAATCTCCGACATGGCAAACACACCATTGAGCAGAATAAGGATAAATAACAACAGAATTTCCATAGTGTGATCCAGAGATTATTATCAGTTAAGGACTGGGAAGACTGATTAGTCTGCCATTATCGGGAAAATCACTCAACCTAAGCTGCGGCGCGGACGCGGAGTAAGAAGGAAACTTGAATTGTTGTTTACTGTAATTTCTACTGACTTTGGAACTCCCTTTTTCGCCAGCTGGCGAGCTACTTTACTCACACCATGCATGGCGTTCGCCCTTCGGGTTCGCCTGCGCAAAGACTAAATCGCCTGAAGCGAATTGAAGGGCGTACGCCAGCGCGGCAGGTTGGGCTGAGCCTGCGAATCCCAACATTCTTTTATCAAACATAATTCCGTTGGGCTTCATTTCATTCAGCCCAACCTGCGCGATTCAGGTTCTTGCTTTTATCTTTTGCTGTTAGCCCCCATAAGCGTTGCCTCGCAGTGACGG
>JACPVK010000455.1 GCA_016191795.1 Gammaproteobacteria bacterium | reverse complement strand
GGCGCCCTCTCGAAGTCGCTCTTATGTTTTACGCTTCACACTGTTTGGTGGTGGCTTGCTGGCGCTGGGTAGTCTTTGCCAGTCGCTGAATTGTTTTCCGTACGTATGGTTAGGAATCTGGTTTGTCACGGCTTTGCTATTGACTTCGCTGACGCGTGTTGTGTTGTTTCGCATGGTGCGACGTTTGCAAGCCCGCGGCGTGTTGACCGAGGTGATTGCCGTGGTGGGTGCTGGCCCGGTAGCAGACCGGCTGGTGCAGGCACTGCGCCAGACCCGTCCCGACAGTATTGAATTGCTGGGGGTTTTTGATGACAAAATCATCGGCGCTGCGCACAGCACCATCAAGCCATCCGGTACGCTGGAACAACTGATTGAGCTGGGCAAAACGCGCAAAATCGACTGGATTCTGCTGACCTTGCCGCCAACAGCAGAATTGCGCGTGCAGTCGCTGGTGCAACGACTGAAGGCGCTTTCGGTGATGATTGGTTTGTGTCCGCAGCAAGTGGATCTGAAAGTGCCGTATCGCAGTATCCATTACGTGGGCGGCCAGGTACCCGTGAATATGCTGGCCGAGCGGCCTGACAGGCTTTGGGACACTGTGCTCAGGAGCGGACAGGATTTTGTGCCGCGGTGGATCATGACACTGGTGTCATTACCACTGTTGCTGACGGTGTTGCTGGGCAACGCGATTCGACAGCGCGTTTACGCTATTTTGCAAAAGCGTGCGGCGAAGCTGACGTACCAGTTTGATAATTATGATCTGGCCGGGTTTACCGGCGTGGCCGCCGGTTTCGGGCAGGATCGCTATGGTTATGTTGTGACGCCCAACGCTGATCACATGATTCGCCTGCAGGAGGACGCCACGTTTCGTACGCTTTATGCGGCGGCCAGTTATATCCTGCTCGACAGCCGTTTTCTGGCGCACATCCTGCGCGTCACCAAAGGCCTGCATTTGCCGGTGTGTACGGGCAGCGATTTAACCGCCAGTCTTTTTAATCAGGTGATTGCACCCGGCGATTCGCTAGTGATGATCGGTGGCAGTGACGAACAGGCGCGGCAGGTTGGCGAGCATTATAGTTTGTCTAAACTGGCACATTTCAATCCGCCGATGGGATTCATTCGTGACCCGGTAGCGGTGGAGGAATGTTTGAATTTTATTGAAGCTCACAGTCCGTTTCGCTTTTGTTTTCTGGCCGTGGGTGCGCCGCAACAGGAAGCCCTGGCACAGCGGCTGAAAGTACGTGGCGTTGCGCGTGGTCTGGCGTTATGCATTGGTGCTTCCATCAACTTTCTCACCGGCGATGAACGGCGTGCGCCAGTCTGGATGCAACGCAGCGGCCTGGAGTGGTTGTTCCGTTTATTGCAGGCACCGGGACGCATGGCGAAACGTTATCTGGTGCGTGGCCCGCGTGTTTTCAGTTTGCTGCATCACGCCAACATTGTGCTCAGGCAGGCGCCGGAACCGGTGTTGCGTCTGGTTCCACAGCCGTCACCCCGGTCCGAAACCTTCATACCTGATTTGCATCCGCAACAACGGTGGCACGCTCAAAGATAATTGCGTTGTGTTCACAAACTCATAGCCTGGCCATGAATTGAAAGTATAGATTGGCTGCGCTGTAGCCAAAATGTGCCACTAAAAAAGCAATTACCAGGCGGCAGTTTCCACCGCGTAGGCGACAATCGCCTGTTTTGCGGAATGAGAATTCCTAGCCAATTCCGGACGATTGACGTTTATTCGTTATTAATGCGGATTTTCCATAACGGTCAATCAAAAATAGCTAATACATAGTGGAATATAGGCAGTTAGGGAGCTACTGGCATGCTTGAATGCAAGGATTGAGTTGTCGCGAATACCCCACCTGTTTGGATGTTTTCAGATATGCGTGTCTGTAATGAGCTTTTGCTCGGTTGGAATGGCCATACCGATTCCTACTTCTTTGGCGTTAAATCCTATCATATTCAATCGTATTTTATAAAATAAATTGATATTATGCATTTTATGTGCATAATCGTTAAATATACTTCAGCTCATTAGGTAAATATAATGTTGGTCGAATTCCGCGTGAAAAATTTCCGTTCCTTGCGGGATGAACAAGTGCTCAGCTTGGTTGCATCAACAACAGACAAAGCGCTTCGAGAGGCTAACACGATGCCGTCCGGTGTTAGAGCCGCACCCCTCATTTTGCGCAGCGCGGTCATTTATGGCCCCAATGCCGGGGGTAAATCAAATCTGGTCAAGGCACTCCAATATATGAGAGGAGTTGTGGTTGAATCTGCCTCTGTGGTTCAGCCCGGGCAAGCCCTCAACGTACAACCCTTTCGACTGGATACTGAATCGATCGCGCAGCCAACCGAATTTGAAGCCACTTTTGTTCTTGATGGCGTGCGTTATCAATATGGTTTCGCGCTTACATCAGGGCGTGTTATCAATGAGTTTTTGTTAGTTTATAAAGCATTCAAGCCACAGCAATGGTTTGTACGCAAATATGACTCTGCAACTGATAAAGATATTTACGAATTTGGCCCCAGCTTGAAGGGACAAAAAAGTCTTTGGGAAGGAGCTACTCGGCCTAACTCGTTATTTCTGTCTATGGCAGTTCAGCTCAATAGCGAACAGCTGCGGCCAATATTTGATTGGTTTACTAGTAAGCTGGCCATATTTAACGATATCTCACCACTAAATCCGCAATTTTCAGTTGAGTTGTTACGCCATCCGGAAGGCAAGAGGGCTATTTGTGATTTTCTGGTGGCCGCTGATATCAGTATTGTAGATATCAACGTGTTGTCGCGAAAAATAATGGCACGTAGCATCAGTTTCGATTTGTCTACGGGCGTAAAGAAAGACGATATTGAAGAGCAAAAAGTGGATGAGCTTCAATTTCATCATGTAACTGATAAAGGCAAGGCAGTATTTGGTTTGGGAGAAGAATCATCGGGAACGCAGCGACTCTTTTATCTCACAGGCCCCATCATGGATATGTTGGATAATGGCAGGACGCTGATTGTTGATGAACTGGATAGTAGTTTGCATCCACTGTTGGTGCGTAGATTAGTGGAGCTATTCCATAATCCGGAAATTAACAATAAAGGTGCGCAGCTAATATTCAGCACGCACGATACCTCGTTGCTAGATCGTGAATTATTTCGTCGTGATCAAATCTGGTTTGTTGAGAAAGACCAAGATCAGGCGTCCAAACTGTATCCGCTTTCAGACTTCAGTCCCCGCAATAAGGAAGCGCTGGAGCGCGGATACTTGTTAGGCCGTTACGGCGCATTGCCTTTTTTCAGTGAATGGAAAAAAGTAAACTGATGGGACGCGATCATCATCCCAAGGAACGGCAACGTCAGCAGCTTGCACGCAAGAAAAACCAGCGAGCGGGTTACGATCGTATTCTGATTGTCTCCGAAGGAAGCAAGACGGAGCCGAATTACTTTGAAGAAATTCGGAAAAAATACCGACTGCGCACTGCGAATATTCAGGTACAGCCAGGTGAATTAGGTACTGATCCGATTCAGGTCGTGCAGTATGCATATGAATTATTCATTAACGGCGACCCTAATAAGCGTATTTCCATGCGGGGATTTGAACAGGTGTATGCCGTATTCGATCGGGATGAGCATCGAGGTTATTTTAATGCGCTGAAAAAGGCCGAATCATACGATGGCAAACTGCGTAACGATTTCAAACAGGCGGTGACATTCAAAGCCATTGCTTCAGTGCCTAGTTTTGAGCTGTGGTTATTGCTGCATTACGAAGACATTCAGGCATCGTTACATCGCGATGAAGTGATGCGGCGATTGAAGCGTTATATTCACGGTTACGAAAAAGGTGTAGGTAACGCATTTGCACTCACTTGTGAACATCTGGATATTGCCTCGCAGCGCGCAGAGAAATTAGCAGAGAGATTTAATGCCTACGATGGCACAGAGCCATACACGGCTATTTTTGAATTGGTGAAACTGCTAAGCACGTTAGATGTTTAGTCCATCGCCGATATCAGGCTAAACAGCTTATATCCTTTAAAAAAATAAAGTAGTCGCAAAATTAACCGCGTTAGCAGCGAGGCGGGAGCGGCTCTTTCACCAGCGCCAACAGACGACTTTTGAAAGGTATATTATGAAGTCCTAAAGGTCTCTTATAGGGTGTTTACAACCAGAAAATTTAACTTACTTCTGTAGTCATAATTTTGCGAATGCGGATAAACCATGCATTCGTGAACAATCGCCGTGCTTGTTGGCCGCTTCAGCTAAACCAGAGAACCCAAAATTGGCCAAAACGGACAACATCAGGTTCAATGAATAATTGTGTCAGCGCAGCCATTTCGGCTGCAATCTGCCCTGGGCATCGAAGCGATACTGGCCATCGAACCAGCCTTTACCGAACAAAATCAATACCTGATCGTAATACTGCGTGGGCTTGCTGTCTTTTTCGAGCAGACGGTCATGCTGTTTTTTCAGCGATGCGTTGTCACCGCTTGCTTTGAGGAATGGCAGCACGGCGCCGGAAAAACCGATAGGGGAATAATCGGTTTTGGTTGCAACACCTGTCAGTGGATTAACTTTTTCAGGTGGGCCGCCGTACTGGCGGATCAGTGCGGCATAGGTGGCGAGCATTTTGATTTGCTTCTGGCTGTCCGGGTCTTGCGACATGCCTGCCCAGAGATAAACGCGAATGGCATCGTAACTGCCGGATGGTTCACGTTCGGTATCCGGTATCACCCGGCCGCTGCTATCAACCACGTATAAATCCGGTGCTACTTTGGCGCTGAATATTTGTGGCGCCAGCTGCATATAGCTGTCCCACATGGATTGCCACGGGCCTTTCGGGTCAGCCTCGGCCAGATAGTGAAACATAAAGCCGGGCATGTAACTGGGATTGATGCGAAAGCGTCCTTTATCGAGATTGAAACCAATGGCGCCGGGTAGCAAGACGGTTCCGGCGCTGCCGCCCGCCCGGGCTGTTTCATGTTGCTGAATCTGCGCCAATAGTTTGCGACCGGTGTCGGTATAGTTAGGCGCCTGCCATAAACGACCGGCTTCCAGCAGGGTGTAGGCCAGCCATAAATCCCCATCCGAGGCGGAATTTTGATCTTTCACGCCCCAGCTGCCATCGGCACGCAAGCCCCACAACCAGGCCGGCAATTTGTCGCCCAGCTGCCCGGCGGCGAGATTGTCGGAAGTCCATTTTAGAATGTTGTCGAATTGCGTACGCTGGTTTGCCACCAGCGCAAAAAATAATCCATAGGACTGACCTTCAGAGGTGCTCTTGCGTTCGTAGGTAATGTCGATGACGCGGCCGTCGGCCTGCATGAATCGGTCAACAAAACGGTTCCAGTCCGGCCAGTCAGACGATGCGCTGGCATAAACCCAGGTCGTTGACACTACCCAGCATAAAATAATTTGTAACAGCCTGGTTTTGATGTGCATGCTTTTTCTCCGGTAAATAACAGACTTCTGCTGCTGAATCCATTCGTCGAAAGTCAGGCACAGCAGCAGGTTGAGGACAGCCTCAAGTTTCACCCGCAAGTTAAACGTGGAGTGTGGTTATATCTGTACGGTATCGAACACATGACACGCTCCTTAACAGCTTGTTGAAAAACACCCAAACGGGATAGAAAAGATCTGACGCAAAGGCGCAAAGTATAAGAAGTCAGGCCGGGAGGGTACAGGCATGGCGACAACTGACCATAAACGCTCTTCGGTTGCGTATGAACTCTATTCTTGCCCTGTATTTGTCTTTCTTTGCGCCTTCGCGACTTTGCGTCAAATCTTTTGATTTTGTGTTTTTCAACAGGCTGTTAAGTAAGTGCCATTCTATTCACTATTCAGGCCTAATGTTAAAAATGAGATTGCAACAAACAATGAAACCGGACGAATAATGTTCATCGAATATTCTTGATTAAAATAAATTGTTCGAGCATTTTTTCAAAAATGCCGGGGGCGATATCCGGTTGCTCATTGCTTCGATGCTAAATGCCCAAGGCAAAATTATCAGATGTCATATGCCTTCAGCGCCTGAGCTTCAAAGTCATATTTGAAATATGGCCGTGATGCGTCGTGATGTCTGTACACCTGCGAACAATGGGATTGAAAGTGGTTTGGCGCACAGAAGCACGTGTGGCGATTATGAAAGACTGCAATGCCGAAAATTAGCGGCGCGTAGTGACAGAGGAGTGAGTTGATCATGATGTATCGTGAAAACATGTCGATATTCGGATGCCACTGAATGCTCCCTGGGCGTACTTTGTACTGGTGATAATTGTTCTGGCAGTTGTCGCTTTGCCGCTATTCAGATTAATAGAGAATCCGGTTGGTGTCAGTGTGCGATATGCCGCTATAGACGGACTCAGGGGCTTTCTCGCGCTCAGCGTTTTTGTTTTTCATCTGCTGGTGATGCATCAATTCATCGCGACCGGTGTCTGGGATGTGCCCGCTTCACGTTTCTACGCCTTGCTGGGGCCGATTGGTGTGTCGCTGTTTTTTATGATTACCGGATTTTTGTTTTGGGGAAAAATGTTGCGCGTAAAAGGGCGACCGCGCTGGGGCGAGCTTTACATTGGCCGGTTATTTCGCATCGGGCCCATGTATCTGTTTGTTGTGTTGATCATGTTCGGGATTGTTTTTGCACGTACCGGCTTTGTGTTGCATGAACCGATTGCAGCTGTGGCGACATCGGTCATGCAATGGCTGGCTCTGGGAATGATCGATACGCAACCCGATGTGAACGGTGTGCGTGCGACGCATGTGCTGGCCGGTGTCACCTGGACAATCTGGTACGAATGGCTGTTCTATGTTTCGTTATTGCTGACAAGCTGGTTTACACGTGGCCGGTTGCACGGATGGTTTGTGAGTGGGGCGCTTGCAGCATGTCTTGCCGGCAAGATTTTTTTTAAGCTGGATGCAATGGGTTTCGCGGTATTGTTTTTGAGTGGTATGGCTGTTGCCTCGCTGTTGCATGAGAATCTGAAACTGCGCGTGCCGGATAACATTTCATCCGCTATCGCCGTTGCCTGTATGGCAATGATTTTTGTTTTTTCGCACAGTGGTTACGGCACGGTTACCGCCATG
>JACPVK010000454.1 GCA_016191795.1 Gammaproteobacteria bacterium | reverse complement strand
GTGTGGCATTCGCGGTGATTGCCGGCATGCCGCCGCAATATGGTTTGTATGCGGGTATGGTGCCGGCGATGATCGCGGCGTTATTTGGTTCGTCGCGGCACCTGGTTTCGGGGCCGACGACGGCTGCATCGATTGTGTTGTTTTCAGCACTATCGGTTCATGCCCTGCCGGGGTCCCCCGAGTACGTCAAGCTGGCACTGACACTGACATTTATGGTGGGAATGTTTGAGCTGGTACTGGGCCTGGCGCGCATGGGTGCGCTGGTGAATTTTATTTCGCATTCGGTGGTGGTGGGGTTTACCGCCGGTGCGGCACTGTTGATTGCAGCCAAACAATTGTCGAATTTTTTTGGTATCACATTGCCAGGCGGCGGGCATTTACATGACATTCTTTATCATCTGGTTTTGCAAATCGATGAGATCAATATTCCGGTAACAATAGTTGCCGTGGTGACACTGCTAAGTGGCATGGCAGTACGACGTTGGTATCCAAAAGTGCCCTATATGATTGTGGCGATGGTCATTGGCAGTGTGCTGGCGGCGATTTTTAATGCCGGCTGGCTGGGTGATGATATTGTTATTGCCACGGTTGGTGCACTGCCTTCGAGTTTGCCGCCGTTGTCGGCGCCGGATTTTTCACTGGAAACAATTCGGCAGTTGGGCACCTCGGCATTGGCAGTCACGTTGTTTGCATTAACCGAAGCCGTATCGATTGGCCGGGCACTGGCAGCGCGTGGTGGTTACCGGCTGGATGGTAATCAGGAATTTATCGGTCAGGGTCTGTCGAACCTGGGTGGTTCATTTTTTTCGGGTTATGTGTCAACCGGATCATTTAATCGCAGCGGATTAAATTTTCAGGCGGGTGCGCGTACACCGGTGGCGGCATTTCTTGCCGGATTATTGCTGATGATCATTGTTGTGTTAGTGGCCCCGCTGGCGGCATTTTTGCCCAGGGCGTCCATGGCGGGCGTGTTGTTTCTGGTGGCCTGGGGTTTGATAGATTTTGTGGAAATCAAACACATTCTGCACAGCTCGCGTCGTGAGCTATCGGTATTGCTGGTGACATTTTTTGGTGCGGTGTTTTTTGAACTGGAAATGGCGATATTTGCCGGCGTGATTTTATCGCTGGTGTTATATCTCGACCGTACATCCAAACCCAAAATATTAACCATGACACCGGACACACGATTGCCGGAGCGTCCGTTTTCGCATGAACACGGTCTGGATGAATGCCCGCAACTTAAATTTATTTCGGTTCAGGGCTCGATGTTTTTTGGTTCGGTTAATTATGTGCAAGATACTTTTGAAAGGCTGCGTGTTTATTCTCCGCAACAAAAGCATCTGGCTATTTTGGCGGAAGGTGTTAATTTTGTGGATTTGCAGGGCAGTGAAGCACTGGCTGAAGAAACAAAAAAACGCAGGGCAGAAGGTGGTGATCTGTATTTAATCGATGTCAAACCGGGTTTATGGGATTCCATGGATAAATTCGGCTGCTTCGAAAAAACCGGCGTGCGTAATGTGTTTCAGTCAAAGCGGGCGGCTATTCGCGGTATTTATAACAAGCTGGATCATGAAAAATGCAAGTCCTGTCACAAGCGTATATATCAGGAATGCGGTGCCATGACGGCCGCTGAAGCGCAGAAAGCGTAGGATGGGTGGAGTGCAGCGTAACCCATCTCCAGGTAGCAAGGCTCAAGTAGCACCTGACAAGTAAAAGCTTTTCCTTGCTACTTCGAATTTGCTACTTGTCACATGATTGATGGGTTACGCTGCGCTGCACCCACCTACGGGTCTAGTGCAACGGGCTGGTTTTCAACAATGGATGCAATTATTTTCTTTGCTGCATCGGTGAGGGCATCACGGCCTGCGAATTGACCGGGATCGAGTACCGGCAAAAAGTGCAGGCTCACCGTCATATCATCCGACGCCATAAAATTTAACGCCGAGTCGAACATTTGCACATCACCTACATAGGGTGAGTGTGGGTGTATGCCATCGGCATGCGGGTAGGTGATGGCCAGGGGTTGTACAGCCACATTGGCGTCGATCGCTGCCTGCAATAACCGGCTATGAAAATATCCCAGTTTAACGCCATCGCAGGTTGTGCCTTCGGGGAACACCAGCACATGGCTGCCATCCTGTAATACCTTGCGAATCGTTTCGATAGACTGTCGCGCCGCATCTTTGCTGCCGCGACGAATAAATAAGGTACCGGTTTTATTTGCCAGCCAGCCAATGACTGGCCAGGAGGCGATTTCATCTTTTGCGAGAAAGTGCAGGGGAATTACGGCACCGATGGCCGGAATATCAAACCATGAAATATGATTGGCCACAAACAGGGTTGGTGTGAGATTAATGTCGCCATGTTTAAGATGCTGGACACCAAATATTTTGCATAAGCGATAATGCCACCAGGTACTTAACCTTGCCGATATCGAGCCACTTGCCATTTTGCGCGGTAAAAAAATGGCTGCGAGCAGAATGCCGGATATTAAATGCAGGATTAACTGACCAAACCGCCATGCAATTTTAATTTTACGTGGCATGGGTGCTAGATAAAACGCATGGATAAATCAATGGCGATAACATCCTTGGTCAGCGAGCCGCAGGATATAAAATCCACACCGGTTTGTGCAATGGCGTTAATCGTGTCGAGGTTGACACCGCCAGATGCTTCCAGCTGAAGTTGTTTGTTGGTAAGGGTAACTGCCTTGCGCAGCAGCTTTACATCAAAATTATCCAGCAATACGCGTTCAACCTGGGAGGCGATAGCCTGTTGCAGCTGATCAATGTTTTCAACTTCAATTTCAACCGGCATGTCCGGGTTATTAAAGCGTGCTGCGGCAATCGCTTCGGTAATGCCACCCGCTGCATGAATATGATTTTCCTTGATTAATATGGCATCAAACAATCCAATGCGATGATTAAAACCGCCGCCGCAGCTGACAGCGTATTTTTGTGCCAGGCGTAAACCTGGAATGGTTTTGCGCGTATCGAGTAATTTTGCCTGGGTGTTTTTGATAGCATCGACATAGCGGCGTGTGAGTGTGGCTGTGCCTGATAAAGTCTGTAAGAAATTTAAAGCCGTACGTTCTCCCGTTAACAGGCTGCGAGTGGGGCCGCTTAGGGTACACAGTTGCTGATTAGCTTCAACCTCATCGCCGTCATCGACTTCCCAATCTATGTAAACATTGGGATCGAGCTGGCTAAACACTTCTTCAAACCAGTCAATGCCACAGATAATGGCACGTTCGCGAGAAATAACATTGGCAAGACTGACTTCATCTTCCGGGATAATTGTGCTGGTGATGTCACCGCTGCCGATATCTTCGGTGAGAGCAGAGTTGACGCTTTCTTCGATGTAGCTGTGGGGGACCGGGTTCATGGAAGTCTCATAAAAGCTTTAACGCAAATGTATTTTTTGATTTTTGCATGCTTCACTTATAGGTAGTGTGTGAAGTCCCGTCAATCGATATTTTGCTGGGTGGGAATTGCCGCCGTTATTTTCGGTAAGGAGTCATTAAATTCAGATAACTAAAAAGCTGGTGGGCAATGCCCACCCTACGTCATCATCTCTTTATTTGCGCTCATTTGCGTTTTCTTGTTCTTTATTTATTTCCTGGTTTTCAAAAAACCAGTTAATGTTTCAATCGAAACATCCTGCGGTTCTTCATCGCGACGGCCTTTATATTCCACCGTACCCGCATCCACACCGCGTTCACCCAGCACCAGGCGATGTGGTATGCCTATTAATTCGATATTGGCCAGCATCGAGCCCAGGCGTTCCTTTTCGTCAAAAAACAACACATCAAATCCGGCGTCGGTTAAATCTTTATAGAGTTTTTCGGCGGCTTCGGTCAGGCGTGGTGATTTCTGCATATTGATAGGCGCCAGTGCGATATCAAAGGGTGCAATGGCAGCTGGCCAGATAATGCCATTGGCGTCGTTGTTCTGTTCAATGGCGGCGGCGACCACACGTGATACGCCTATACCGTAACAACCCATGGTCATCACATGGTTGGCGCCATTTTCGTCGAGCACGGTGGCATTCATGGCCTGGGAATATTTATTGCCGAGCTGGAATATATGGCCCACTTCAATGCCGCGCACGATTGATAATGTGCCTTTGCCATCCGGGCTGGCATCGCCGGGCACGACGTTGCGTATATCGGCGGTTACCGGTTCGGGTAAGTCACGTCCCCAGTTAACGCCGCTCAGATGTTCACCATTTACATTGGCACCGCAAATAAAATCACTGAGCTGTGCGGCGGCGTAATCGGCAATCACGGTGATTTTTAAACCCACAGGGCCGATGGAGCCGGCATTGCAGTTGGCGGCGGCGCGAATTTCGGGTTCGCTGGCAAAACGAAACGGGGCGCTGACTTGCGGCAAATGTTCGGCCTTGATTTCGTTGACTTCATGATCGCCGCGCAGTACCAGCGCAACAACGGAATTGTTTTCACCGGCCACCAGTAATGTTTTAACGGACCACGCTGGTCAAAAACAACATCGTCAGTGCCGCCGAAGCGCGCAGCAAGGCGATGAACAAGGATCTGTTCCCCGGCTAGGCCGCATCACTCAGGAG
>JACPVK010000453.1 GCA_016191795.1 Gammaproteobacteria bacterium | reverse complement strand
TTTCCGCTAATGGCATATGGCTGTTGGCACATAAAAAAGAATTGTTCATGTCATATGAAGATTTTCCATGGTTCAAGGACCAGGCGGTTAAATCAATACTAAATGTTGAAGAATCGTCACCCGGTCATTACTACTGGCCGGATATTGATGTGGATTTAACAGAAGAAATAATTGAGCATCCTGAGCGATTTCCTCTTAAAGCCAGAAAGTAGATGGGATGGCCTTTTCAATGCGTACGAAATTTTGCACTGACCCCAATGCCATTAAGTTAAGGAATCTCTGAACAAATATCAACACAAATAATTCAGCGTCATTCCCGACAAAAGCATTCGGAAAAAAAGAAAAAAACAGTATTCTCTGATTTAATCAGAGCCTCCTTAAGGATAAAGCTGTCATCCCGGCAATCCCTGCCGGGATGACAACTTTATCCTTAACTTAATGGCATTGACACTGATCCCAAATATCCCTGTTCTTATTTTGGTGAAATATTCAGGCTAGTGCGGACCCGCATGCTAGGTGGTGTGGGGTGCGCCGTAGAGAAACCGGCGCTTACCCGATTATGTGTTGTTTGTTTTTTCATGTAAATAGCTGACAAATATGACTATAACTGACCAGTATATTACCTGAACAATAATGGCAACCGGCCAAGCAAAATTGCTTTCAACAATGCCTGCATAGTCAATAAGCCAAAGTCCAGGCACAAGAAATAAAGCCGCCTTAAATAAGGCACTACCAGCATGAGCAGTTAGAAATAACAACAATGTGCCAATTATTGTTGCTGGCAAAGCAATAAGTAACATTCCTTTTATATATGTTTTTTTATTCATTAATTAAAAATAATAACGTTGTGTTTTTTGGCGCGCCACGCTTTTCGGCGCGTCCAAAGTGAGCGCAGCGAACGGGATAGAACACATTGTTAGGCATTTAGTCTCCATCGGCACCACCACTTTCTGAATTAGAATCAAAGTGCTCAGTGCGCCCACCAGTGCGCCACCCTGTGTAATTATGTATGTCCCCGGGGATTGCAGGCCCATGGTTACCACTACCTGTGCTTTCTTTGGACAATTGCTCTTCTCGCTTGAGCATGCGCTCAGTGTAATAAAGCCAGGCGCCAACCCCAATAAACAGACCTGCTAGAAGTAATAATTTATGACTAATTATCCATCCGAGCGGCACTATTGCCGTACCAACAATTAGGATAACAAGACCGATAATTTCTCGAACAGTCATTTGTTTGTGCCTAACGAGTTAAGGGGCGACGCGCTTCTGCGCGGCGTCCCTCTTGAACGTAAAGTTAGAACCTATGATTCGGAGAGCTAACAATGCTGTAACAACTAACGCTGCAGGTAACCAAACCCATAATATCTCAGATTGTAAAACTGCAAGCCCCCTTGTACTGAATACACGACTCAAACTGAGTGGGGATACCTCAATGACCTGCCAAGCTGCAAAGAACCTCTCACTTGACCAAGGCCACCAAAGTGCAACGCCTAAACCACCGTTAGTAATCATATCAAGAAGGCTATGTGATACGGCAGAAAGGCCAACGAATGAAAATGCGACTGCACGAGAGCTTCGAAGTTGCTGCGACATGGCTAAGGCCAAGAGTGCAACCACGAGTGCGAACGCGACAGAATGAGTAACACCACGATGTCCGAGATCATGTGAGTATGCAATGTTCAATCGAAATGCCAGGACATCAAGGTCGGGAATTACCGAAGCAACAATGCCCGCCCAAAGTAGCTGCTTGGGAATAATACGCACTCCGAGGCCAAGACCAAGAGCCAAAGGTACGGCGGCATGAGTAAGAATAGTTGGCATAAATTTAATCGGCTCTAACGACAAATTAACCGGCGCCGCGTGTTTTTTGCGGCGTCCGAGTGAGCGAGAGCGAACGGGTTTAATGCCTTGTGTACGCCCGACATGGGCATTAACTAATGAGGTGAAAGTCCTCTGTAGGAAAGTCACCATCTAGTACCGTTGAGGTATTAGATGATAACTACTAGCGAATGGCAAGTGCTCACCCGTGAGGCTGAGTGCGAAGGAAGCCGCTAGCAAAACTGCGAGCTGATGAACAAAAACATCATACGAGGCATAGGCTGGAGGCGAGTTGGCACAAGACAACGAAGCCATGTGATTTAACGGCCACTGTAAATGATGCGGTTGCGTAGCGACAGTTAATGTTCTTATTCGGGGAGATCTGCTTAACAAGCGATCGGTAACCAACCAGACAGGCCACTGGTATATCAAGCCTTGGCATGCAGGCGTCATCGCCCTGTATGAGCGAACAAGATGAAAACCGATAGCGCGCTACAAAGAAATAAGTAGCGTGATTAAACAGAAGTCAGCAGACGGCGTATTAGCCAAAGGCTCATCGTAATGGATGAGACAGGGTGAAGGCCTGAACATTTAAACGAAGAGAAAGTCATGTCCCACTTGAACAATATTGCGACACCGACCGGTGATTATATTGCGCAGCGTGACGACATAAAACATCACTTCAACCCCGATCTATTCGAGCAAGTATTGGCTGCCGACAATCTCAAGTGCGCGTGGCAACAAGTGCGTGCAAACCAGGGTGCGGCAGGTGTTGATGGCATGAAGATCGATCATTTTCTGGATTGGGCTCGACAGCATTGGCAACAATGCAGAATCCAGTTACTCAACGGAGAGTATCGCCCGCAACCGGTTAAACGTGTGGAGATCGATAAACCCGATGGCGGTAAACGTCAGCTGGGTATCCCCACGGTTATCGACCGGGTCATTCAACAAGCCATCAGCCAAATACTGACACCGATAGTCGATCCAACCTTTTCACAAAATAGTTTTGGTTTTCGGCCGCATCGTAATGCTCAGCAAGCGGTTAACCAGGTACACGGGTTCATTAAACAGAAACGGCCTGTTGCTGTGGATGTTGATTTATCCAAATTCTTTGATCGTGTTAACCATGATCTTTTAATGTCAAAGCTGGCTGTCCATATTCAGGACAAACGCCTACTGGCATTAATCGGTCAATATTTGCGTGCAGGCATTCTCGAAAATAAAACCGTGTTGCCCAGCACAGAAGGCGTGCCACAAGGCGGGCCACTCTCACCGTTACTGTCGAATATATTATTGGATAGTCTCGATAAAGAACTGGAACGCCGTGGTCACTATTTTGCCCGCTACGCAGATGATTTTATTATTCTGGTCAAATCAAAACGTGCGGGTTATCGTGTGCTATCCAGCATCTCACGATATCTGGAAACACGACTGAAATTAGTAGTGAACACAACAAAAAGCCAGGTGGTCAACGTATCGCAAAGTAAATTCTTGGGATTCACGTTTGCCAACGGGCGCATTGCGTGGCACAGCAAAACGCTGCAAAAGTTTAAACAGCAGGTTCGGCTGCTCACTAACCGTAATTGGGGCGTGAGCATGCAATACCAGTTGTATAAACTGAGTCAATATCTGCGTGGCTGGATCAATTATTTTGGCATGGCTAACGCCTACCAACATTGTGTCGATCTGGATCACTGGATACGACGCAGAGTGCGCATGTGTTATTGGCGACAATGGCGTAAGCCTAGAACCAAAGTTGCAAACTTATTGAAACGCGGTGTCGCCATTCAGGCAGCCGTTGCTTGTGGTATCACAAGTAAAGGCCCCTGGCGCAGCTCAAAAACACCGGGCATTCAACAAGCATTGAGCAACGACTATTTGAAACGAGAAGGTTTGTTTTCACTGCGG
>JACPVK010000471.1 GCA_016191795.1 Gammaproteobacteria bacterium | reverse complement strand
TGTAAAGAAAAGCATCTTCAATATCAAAAACCCGTGTCCAGTTTTGTCCGCCATCAACAGTTTTAAAAACATAACCCAGAGTGCCATATACCGTACTGGCATAACCCACCTGATCATTGACAGGGAAAACAAGTGTCATGACATAGCCACCATCAATGAATTGAGGTGTCCAGGTTTGTCCGCCATTGGTGGTTTTTAACAGCGTGTTATTAGCGCCACCGATATAACCGGTATTGGCATCGAGCGGAAAATTAACGCTATAGAGATGTGCAGTTGTACCGGCATTTAATGCGACCCAGCGCGTACCGCCATCCGTGGTTTTAATCAGGGTGCCGTTGGCGCCGACAGCATAACCGGTTTGATTATCAATAAAATCTATATCCAGTATGGAGTTGGTTGTTTTTGAACTCTGCTTTTGCCAGGTGTTGCCGCCATTACTGGTTTTTAGAACCACACCGCGACGGCCACCAACATAACCGGTGGTTGCATTGACGGGAAAGTCCATGGTGAGGAGTTCTTCGTTGCTACCCGAGTTAAGCGTGCTCCAGGCGGCGGACGCTGGTGGCGTGAAGAAAAGTAGTATTAATAATAAAGCGAAATATAAAAGCTTGCTTGAGTAGTTCAGAACCAAATGAGCAGGGCAATTGTAATTAATCATTTCCTGTTGTGATTGCATCAACATGGTATTGCTCCTTAAATAAGAATAATGATTTCTGGATGTGATACCCAGGTTTTAAACAGTAGGTGACCTGTATCAGGTTTGATATGGGAAAAAGTCATGATCTGATGAGTGTGAAATAGTGAAGGCTATATAACAATATTACGATGTAGCGAGAGCCTTTGTGGTGTCGCGTATGGAGAAAACCGGAGTATAGCGGCACGCAATATAATTATTGGTGCCTGAAACATAAGTATATTGTTTCCAGGTGTCTCGCCTGATAATAGTTCCGGGGGTGACGGGATTTAAAAATAATACTGATAAGCCAGATCGGCCGCGCTGAAATAAGTTTTCTCGTGATTTTTTCGTGATACATACAACTTGATAGTGTGATTGGTACTTAGCACAAAGTTGTGGGTGTAGCTGGCGCGATAACGGGTTTCGTCATTGGCAAACTCTTCCGCAGCTATTTGCAAGTGTGCTGTCTGGCCTTTGAAATGGTGCAGCATACCGCTGAGTACACCCAGAGCAGGTTCAATGTTGTCGTCGAATTCACTGTTGTGTTCCAGGCGTAGACTGCCCATGGCATAAAATATATTATTTTCTACTGGCGCATAAGCCACACCGACACCACCGGTTACATGTGCAGTGAGTACTTCGCGCTGGTTGGTAAGCTGGCGTTCAAGGCCGGTGTAAATACGCCACGACAGCGGTTTTAAAAAATCCGAGCGAGGTGTCAGTGAAAAAATATCGACAACATCAAATTGCTGAACCTGAATGGTTTCATCGTGATAGGCGCGCAATTCAAGATTGCCGAGATTAATTTGTGCACCTTGCAAAAAGCCCGACACATTATCATCCAGGCTATGAAACGACATGCGGTAACCGAATTCGCCAAAGGCAATATCGTTCTGGCTGCCAGCCCTGAAAGTCAAACGCGAACTAAGATGGCCGTTCTCTGGTTGATTAGCGCTCTGGCTGATGTTTTTTTCTGTAGCGGTGTATTGATTGAGTTTTTCCAGTAAGAGATAACCATTTCTGGATGCGGTTTCATCACGAGGTCCTGTGCCCTGGCGATAACGAATGAGTTTGTACGCCACGTCAATAATGTTTTTTTGCTGGGCTGTTTCAACTGCCAGAAATTCTGTGGAAGAGGTTTCTTCCGGGTTATTGGCAATGCGTTCGATTAACTCATAATGCTGATTTGGAATTTGTGCGAGTAATTCCTGCAATACCGTGACCTGAGATGGCCGGTATTTTACTGACTCTATCAGGCCAGCCTTTTCTACTACGCGCACCGTGTCGACGGGTATAACGGTCAGTTTAAAATGGTCAGTAAGCTGAATGCCGGGGCGCGCTACTTCCAGTAATTCCAGCAGGCGATATGAGCAGTTTTCGTCAAAGAAATAATAATCAAACTTGATTTCTTTTAATTCCCATAAATGGGTTACCAGTTTTTTTATTTCGTCAGGTTGCAGGTTAAGCTGATATTCCCAGATGTCACGGTTTTCGTCTTTGTTGTATTCGCGAATTTTTTTGAAATAAGGCGTCACAATAAAAAATCCAGGATAGCCGCCGCTCAGGCCCTTGAATGCATAGAACAGGGAATTGTCACCCTGTTGGACATCGGCGCCGAAATTCACTGCAATGGAGAGCCATTCCGAGCTGTTATCCTGCCGGGCTGCATCCAGTCGCAAGAGTGTGTGTCCAAACATGGAAGAAGGGCTGTTGAGATGATAGGCAGGAAATATCAGCGCCAGTTGTGCATCGGGTATGTTGGCGCGCCACTCTTTATAGAGCGCGCAACTTGCTGCCGGTAAATCTGTTAGCTGGTTGTTGAGATGGTGGTTAAGCCAGTGCAATCGCGCGGGAAACCGACATTGCGCCTGACTATCGTTATCGACAACATCATTATAAAGCGCGGCCAGAGTTGCCTGCATTTCAGCTTCGGGACTGGTTTTGCCCTCGGCAGCATAAAAGAAATTGCTGTCATCTACCTGGCTGACAAACTGCGTGCCGTTCTGGTCATAATGCAACAGTTTTAACCATTCCGGATTGAGCCAGAGCTGTTGCGCTTTTGTCAGGCCCTGTAGCTCGCTGATTTTGGTTGCGTTAGCGGCGTATGCGGTATGGGCAGCTAACAGGTTGAAAATGCAAACAGCAAGGAGCAATAACCGGTAAAAATTTTGCGATGGCATCAGGTGATTTATTCTGTATTTAATAACATAGTGCAAAGACTGCAGACAAAAACAAGGCCCTGCATAAACAGGGCCTTGTTAGTAACCAATATAATCTGAAATTAGATTACATATTTGGCCAGTGTGGCATCTGACTTCATAACCTGTTCCAGAGCGGCCAGTGCTTCTTCAGCAGTGGTGTTGGCGCTAGGGAAAATGACTTTGAAGTTAGAATGGGTTACTTCAGCAAATGTTTTGCGATCTTGCTGTTCTATGCCCATCATAACGGCTACAGCATTCAGTGCTTCGCCATTACCGGCAGCGACGTCTTCTGAAAATTCAGTCATGATAGAAGAGAGCATGCTCTTGCCACCATAAGTCAGCTTGCCGGCAGTGCTGCAACCATTGGTACCGGAAGTCATACCAAAAGTAGCGTTACCTGAGGTGCCATTGGTGGTGGTAGCCAGAAAGTGTGGAGCAGGACCTGCCTGGCCTTCAAACAACATGTTGCCCCAACCGCAGTTGTTGCCACCGGCAGCTTCGGCAAATGCAGTAGAAGAGATGGCAGTGGATGCAGCAGCTAATACGATACAACCAAGAATCTTTTTCATGTATTTTTCCTTTCTTGTCGAGATGGATCAGAATAGTGTGTCTGCTGTTTTGCAGTACGGGAACCAGTCTAGTTTCAAAATTTATCAAAAGCAATAAATGATAGGGCATATGAAAAATCAGATATTACTGAAATCGATCGTTGCGGGTCTTGTGGCATTGATGTTGCAGGCATGCAATAGCGTGTTGTTCATCCCCACTCGCCAGCATGTGCTAACACCAGACAAGGTGCATGTTAAATATGCGGATGTAAATTTGATCAGTCAGGATGATGTAAAACTGCATGGCTGGTATTTGCCGGCAACGGCCACGGCGCGCGGCAGCATCCTTTTTTTACATGGCAATGGCGAAAATATCAGCACACATCTGGCCATGGTGTACTGGTTGCCGGCCGAGGGCTACGACGTATATCTGTTTGATTATCGGGGTTATGGTGCTTCACAGGGAGAGGTGGATCTGGATGGCAGCCTGGCAGATATTGAAGCCATGATTGGCTATGTGGCGGCACATAAATCAACCCCGGAAAAATTCATTGTTCTGGGGCACAGCCTGGGTGCGAGTATGGGGATCTACGCTGTATCGCAATCGGCACACAGGCCGGATCTGGCCGGCATGATCAGCATTGGCGCCTTCAGTGACTATGGGTCGGTGACGCGGGACGTGTTGAGCCGCTCCTGGCTGACCTGGTTATTTCAGTGGCCCTTGTCGCAGGCGATGGATAACCGGTTTAGCCCAAAACGATACATTGCCGATATTTCGCCTCTGCCCGTTGTGTTGTTGCACAGTGAGGCCGACGAAGTCATAGAGCCCTACCATGCCGGAATATTACTGGCGGCGGCGAGAGAGCCCAAATACTTTCAGGCCCTGCATGGTGATCATAATCGCGTGTTAAACAATACGAACAATCGCCAGATCCTGCTGGATTATCTGCAGCAGTTGTTAGCGGTTCCCGATACGCCATAAATGTCGAGTTGATAACAAAGCCAACAAACTGTGCAATCGGTCAGTCTCTCGCCTAATATCACGGAGCTGGCCTGAGCTACTATTGCCGGCGGATCAGATAAGAAGTGAGGGTCTCAACAATGGTGATCGATATCACCAATATAACCATGCCTGTGGCGGCACTGCTGGCTTCCATGATTGGTGCCATGGCCACAATTACCGCTGCTTTCCTGCAACTTCGTATTGCCTGGCGCAAAGAGATGATGGAACGCGCCGCGCAGAAACCAGTTACCAAAAAGGCCAAACGCGGCCCGATAACACCGGTGATTGTGCTGTTGATTGCCTCGGCAATCGGCGGCTTTACCCTGTCCCAGTACCTGGTAAGCGAGGGGCGCAAGAAAGATGAGGCGCTGGAGGTGGAGTTGCGTAACCGTATCGACCTGCTGACCGTCTCGGCACAAAAGCTGGAAAATGTCCGCTTGCATGGCGAGGACGATATTTTGCGTCAGGTGCGTGCCGAGGAAGTGGTGCGTGCTGGTAAGAAAGGCGTGGTGTCAGTTGTTGGTGTCGGTAAATGTGTGCTGGCGGCTGAAGCCAGTGCAGACGCTAAAGCCTGTAACGAACAAACCGCCCTGCGGTTGCAGGTGTGCACAGAAATACCTGTCTTTGCCACGGTATCGTCAGTGGAGCTGTTCGCTCGTACCGAGGAGGAGCTGGCTCCCTGGCATGAACGCCGAGTCGAGGCCGGTAAAGATTTTGGTGGTGGACGCTACAACGACAAGCCTGCCGAGCACCCGATCAATGAAGATCTCAAGCAGGTTTGCCATGGCATCAGTTACTGGAATAGTGAGTTTGGGTTACAGGCACGCATGGTAGTGCACTATACGGCGCCAATGCCTCAGCCGGTGCAAACACCTGCCGTGCCGGCGGTGACGGCACCGGTGGTGATGGCTCCGGTTGTTAATTAAAAAAAGATTCGATTATTCTCCTGTGTCGGTAAAACCATGCCCCGCCAACCCATGGCTATCATAAGTCCGTAGTACAGTATCCATTCGTGTATCCTGTGCTTCGGGCAGGCAGCACTGAGCTCGCCATGACGTCACATCAGTGTGCCTGAAGGTTCTGCCAGTTTTGTCAGGATTACCAGCGCAAGCAAAATATCTCTTATAAAGGAATGGCAGGAACCGGCATCATGCAGACAAATAACCCGCCACGTAGCAATAAGATTGTTTCAGGCATCCGTGCATCATGGCGAAATAGTCTCGTCGTCAGAATATGTGTCATCATCCTGGGCTATCTCGCCATTTCGCCAACGCTTGCTGAGGAGTCAGACATGCAAATCGATATGCCGGCACCGGCATTTACATTGCAGGACCAGAACGCCGTGCAACGCAACCTGGCCGATTACCGCGGTCACTGGGTGGTGTTGTATTTTTATCCCAAAGACGACACGCCGGGTTGTACGACCGAAGCCTGTCATTTTCGGGATGATTATGTCGAGATCAAAAAACTCGGTGCTGATATATTGGGTGTCAGTATTGATAGCGAAAAAAGTCACGCTGCTTTTGCCAGAAAATTCAGCTTGCCATTCCCGTTGCTGGCGGATAAAGATGGCGCGGTTGCCAAACAATATGGTGCGCTGTGGGGAATTTGGCCGGTGCGTTTTGCCCGGCGCCATACCTTTCTGATTAATCCGGAGGGTAATATTGCCAGAATATATCGCAAGGTTGATCCCAGCAAACACAGTGCTGAACTAATCGCTGCCATAAAGGAATTGTCCGGCCATACGCCCTGATTGCCTATGGTGTTTTGCCAGTATGCAGAACGGCAACCCGTCCTGCTGCAACAGAATTAATTGATGACCATCTTCGGGTTTTTCATGACCTTACATTTTTAATATGACCACCGATTACCTGCACAAGCTGCATGCCGTCTTCGGACACAGCGAGTTTCGTCCCCATCAAGAAGAAATCATTTCACTGCTGGTGAGCGGCGGTGATGCACTGGTTATTATGCCAACCGGTGGCGGCAAGTCATTGTGTTATCAATTGCCTGCGCTGTTGCGAGATGGTGTGGGTATAGTGGTGTCACCATTAATAGCCCTGATGCACGACCAGGTGATGGCATTACGCCAGTTAGGTGTGCGCGCGGAATATCTCAATTCTTCACTGGATGCCGACGAAGCCCGGCGTGTAGAGCAGGCATTAAACGCAGGCGAACTGGATTTGCTCTATGTCGCGCCCGAACGTTTAATGACTGAACGATTTCTGGCGCAGCTTGATCGCGCACGTGTTGCGCTGTTTGCCATTGATGAAGCGCATTGTGTGTCGCAATGGGGTCATGATTTTCGTCCGGAGTATGTGCAACTTTCGGTTCTGCATGAACGCTTTCCAGCTATCCCCCGTATTGCACTCACCGCCACCGCCGATGCACCAACGCGTGCTGAAATTGCCCAGCGACTACAGCTGGATAATGCGCGACATTTTATCACCGGTTTTGATCGTCCCAATATTTGTTATCAGGTGCGACTGGATGCGCGCGGTTCGCGTGAACAATTATTGCGTTTCATTCAGGAAAAACACGCTGGAGAAGCCGGTATCGTGTATTGCCTGTCGCGTAAACGTGTGGATGAAGTTACCGAATGGTTGTGTTCACAGGGCCTGACCGCACTCGCCTATCACGCCGGATTAAATGCCGACACGCGCCGCAATACCCAGCAACGTTTTCTGGCGGAAGATGGTGTGATAGTGGTGGCGACCATTGCCTTTGGCATGGGTATAGATAAACCGGACGTGCGTTTTGTAGCACATTTGAATTTACCCAAATCGCTGGAAGCCTATTACCAGGAAACCGGCCGCGCCGGTCGTGATGGTTTGCCCGCCGACGCCTGGATGCGTTATGGATTGGGTGATGCCATATTGTTGCGGCAGATGCTGGAAAATTCCGATGCCGACGAAATTCATAAACGCGTCGAACGCAAAAAACTCGATGCCATGCTGGCCTATGGGGAACTCACCAGTTGTCGTCGCCAGTCATTACTGCGTTACTTTGGTGATGTTATGCCGGCGCCCTGTGGTAATTGCGACAATTGTTTGCAGCCTCCACAAACCTGGGATGCCACCACCGATGCACAAAAAGCCCTGTCGTGTGTGCATCGCACCGGCCAGCGTTTTGGTGTGAATTATTTAATTGATGTTTTGCTGGGCAAGGATAATGAGCGCGTCAAAACCTTTGGCCACGATACAATTTCAACATTTGGAATTGGCAAAAACTTGCGCATGGATGAGTGGCGCGCTGTTTTTCGGCAATTAGTTGCGCGTGGTTATTTGTTGACTGACCATGATAATTTTGGCGGCCTTAAACTGACCGAAGCCTGCCGTCCTTTATTACGTGGCGAGGAAAATTTACATATTGCCAAACAGGTGGCGCCAGCCAAACGTAGTAAAGCTGCACGTAATCATGCCGTGCCGGCTAATGATGATCCCCTGTTTGCCGCCTTGCGCAATGTGCGTCGCCAGATTGCACAACAACAGGGTGTGCCACCTTATGTGGTGTTTCACGACAGCACACTAACCGCCATGGCCGCTATGCGGCCACAAACGCTGGATGAGTTTGCCGAGCTGCCGGGTGTGGGTGATCGTAAGTTACAGAATTATGGCGATGCCTTTTTGCAGGTGTTGCGTGATGATCAATATTGAAAGCAATTATCCAGGCACTTAATTGAGCAAGGCACACGTTATTCGACTCACAAACAAAATCTGTCTACTATTAGCCGATCATTTTTCAGAGAAATAATAATATGCTCGTTAACAACCCGGTTATTCCTGCCTTTATACCACCCAAACGAACACTGATGGGGCCTGGCCCATCCGATGTGCCGCAACGCATACTCGATGCCATGCAACGCCCGACGATTGGTCATCTGGATCCGGCTTTTCAGGAGATGATGGAGCAAATTAAAAGTTTATTGCGCTATGCCTTTCAGACCAATAATTCGCTGACGTTTCCGGTGTCGGCACCGGGATCGGCCGGTATGGAAATGTGTTTTGTGAATCTGGTGGAGCCGGGTGACAAGGTATTGATTTGTATTAATGGTGTATTTGGTAACCGCATGCTGGAAAACGTCAAGCGTTGTGGTGGTGTGCCGGTAGTGGTGGAAGATGACTGGGGTAAGCCGGTATCCATCGCGAAAGTCGAGCAGGCCCTGCGAGATAATGCGGGCATAAAAGTGCTGGCGTTTGTTCACGCGGAAACCTCAACCGGCGCTCAAAGTGATGCCAGATCGCTGGCGGCTCTTGCACAAAAACATGGCGCATTCACCATTATGGATTGCGTGACATCTCTCGGCGGCACACCGGTATTGATTGATGAATGGGGTATAGATGCAGCCTATTCGGGCAGCCAGAAATGTTTATCGTGTACGCCGGGTTTATCTCCTGTTACCTTTTCCGATCGTGCCATTGCAAAAGTAAAATCACGCAAAATGCCGGTGCAAAGCTGGTTTCTGGATTTAAATCTGGTGCTGGGTTACTGGCAATCCAGTGGCAAGCGTACTTATCATCACACGGCGCCGATTAATCCCTTGTACGGTTTGCATGAAGCGCTGGTTATTTTGTCTGAAGAAGGGCTGGAGTCCGCCTGGTCGCGTCATCGTGCCATGCATGAACAATTAAAAACCGGACTTGAATCTCTGGGGCTGACGTTTGTCGTGGAAGCCAGTGCGCGTTTACCGCAACTAAATTCGATATGGATTCCGGATGCTGTGGATGATGCTGCCGCACGCGGCAAATTGCTCAGTGAATTTAATCTGGAAATTGGTGCCGGCCTGGGTGCGCTGGCCGGAAAAGTCTGGCGTATTGGCTTAATGGGTTATTCAGCCAGGCAACATAATGTGGATTTTTGCCTGAAGGCAATACGCAGGGTGTTGCATAAATAAAATGTACTGGCGGCACAAGTCTGCATACGACATATACTAATAAATCACATGAAAAGAATACCATTCCAATTTTTTCACCACAGAGAACACAGAGAGCACAGAGAAATCAACACAAAATCCTCTGTGTTCTCTGTGGTGAATTCTTTTTTTGTCTGAAACACGAGTGTATTGTTTCCAGGTGCTCCGGTATTAAGCTGCAGGCCGCTTTACAGTTGCGACTAGCCGCCGTCGCCTTTCATCGCATAATCGAGTTGCACAATGTCGGCTGCCGTATTTTGCTGCCAGCCGTTGGCAGGCAGTATCAAGCCTGCGGTGACAACAATGTGTATGCCTTCAAGCCCGATGTATTCAACAAGATTTTTTTTCAGTTCGGCAAACACGTTGGTATCAACAGGTATGTCTGCATGAAGCGTGTCGTTGCGTGATAGCTGGCCAACAATAATCCGGTTATCCGCGGTCTTCCGGTAAGGCGGTGAGGCAGATTGCAGGAAACATATGCTGATTGGCATGTCATGGCGATCGAAGAGTGGTTCATTGCGAATAATGCCATTCACCAGCAATCGATTACCGGTGAGGTTGTCGGTTTGTGTTATCGCCTGTTGCAGAGAGTACAGGTGCTGCCAGGTATTGAGGGCGAAACGCAGGTTTGTGGTAGTCATATCAAGGGATCTGGGCCATGGGAATACTGTTTATATATCAGGATTCTGCCTTGATAACAGCGGTGAGAGCTATTGTTTCTGGCCTGGTGCTGTAGCTCGAGTTTTTCCGACCGGCGGCGTTTATGCCCGGCCAGTGCTGGGTATACTGGGTGCCAGCCGTAGCAATATAAAAACCATGACAAGTCATTTCGCACCCGGGATGGTGATTGTAGATCCCCCTATTCTATGGATTGTTGAATCACCTCAGCGGCCAGCCATTCGAGGTAGCATATGATGATATCTAACCGAACTGAATCCACCGTCGAAACCTGGAACGGCAAAAATCGTCGATCGCGCTATGACCGGCGTGTCGATAGTGATCGCCGTACACTGCTTCGATTCGAATCCATAGGTTGTGACCGTCGACTGGGAACACCACGCAGAAAAGACGAAATGCTCTGGGAAAAGGCATGGCCTTCTCACCACAGCTCACATTAGTTACCCGGCTATCAGCCATTCCGGTGCTTCTGCCGGTGACAGTCTCTGTAGAGCCATCACGATTCCAGGTAGAGATTATTCAGCCTTCAGTTTGGGACTGGGCTGTTTTTGATGGTCTCAATAAAATAGGCATGCCTGTCCAGCTGCAGAATGTGGCCCACATGTGGTTGTATGGCAGCGACATGTTGCGGTTCTAGAGCCCAGCATTGATACAGGCCATTCCAGAATGGCGCATCAAACACCCGGAGTATGTCGCTAATCGACAAGTCCTGAATTTCTTCTTCACCAATCAGGTTTTTTCCTTCCAGCTCATACCAATTCAATATTATTTTAATTTGATTGGGCACGACTCCCCTCGTATCGGACTGATGATCATTGAATTTCGTGAAGCATACCTGTTCGTGTTGGGCATGCTTTGACTCCAATCAATGGCAAGTGATATCCCCGGCTTTTTTAGCGGTTGTGACCAGGCAGGGCTTGCTATAAGCTTCGGACGTTCGTCTTACTTTAAGTATGGAAAACTGCTTGCACAAACTTGCCCAGCTGCGTTTGGCCCGCCTCTTTGAAACGGATACCCAGCATTTGCTGGATGGGCGTTTAATTGGCCTGGAAAAAGAGACCCTCAGGGTGGCGCCGCAAGGCGGCCTGGCCCAAACCCCGCACCCGCGCTCACTGGGCTCTGCCCTGACACACCCGCATATCACTACCGATTATTCTGAAGCCTTGATGGAGTTTGTGACGCCGCCCTTCGAACATAGCGCCGATGTGCTGGCTTTTTTGCGTGATACCCAGGCTTATGTTTACAGCCATTTACAGGACGAGTTGTTATGGGCAACCAGCATGCCCTGCGTTCTGTCCGGCGAGGCAGGGGTGCCCATAGCCTGGTATGGCACCTCGAATCCTGGACTAATGAAACATATTTACCGGCGTGGTCTGGGTTATCGATACGGCAAGGTTATGCAGGTCATTGCCGGCGTGCATTTTAATTATTCCTTACCTGATAGTTTCTGGCGGTTGTATCAGGAAATCGAAGGCAATAAACAAACCCTGCGAGAGTTTATAGATGATGAATATTTTGCATTGATACGTAATTTGCAGCGCTTTGGCTGGCTGGTTCCGTATTTATTTGGTGCCTCACCGGCTATTTGCAAATCATTCCTGGGTGGCAAAAAAACCAGTCTTAAGGAGTTTGATGCCAATACCTGTTATGGTCCCAATGCCACATCCTTACGCATGGGAGATATTGGTTACCAGAATAACAAGGAAAATGAAGTCGGCATTAAAGCCTGCTATCGCAACCTCGATGCCTATGTGCAATCACTGCAATTTGCGATTAATACGCCCTATAAAGGTTACGAAGAAATAGGTGTGAAAGTGGCAGGGGAGTATCGCCAGCTCAATGCCAATATTCTGCAAATCGAAAATGAATATTACAGTACCGTCAGGCCAAAACAGATTCTCGAAGGTTACGAAAAACCCACGCTGGCATTACAACGACGTGGTGTGCGCTATATCGAATTGCGTTCGCTGGATGTTAATGCGTTTGAGCCTTTGGGCATAAACGCAACACAAATGCGATTTATAGAAGCCTTGATGGTGTACTGCCTGATTCAGGACAGCCAGCAAATTTGTCACAATGAACAAAGTGAAATTGATCATAACGAGCTTGATGTCGCCCATTTTGGCCGAGACCCGCAGTTAAATTTACAACGAAATGCGCGCTCGATTTCACTCAAGCAATGGGCTGCAGAAATTTGTGATGATATGCAGGGAGTGTGCGAGCTGCTGGATCGTGCTCATTTCGACAAGCCTTACATGAAGGCGCTGGTCGAGCAGCGGGAAAAGGTAATGGACCCCGAAGCAACGCCATCTGCACGTATGCTGCAAACCATGCGAGATCGCGGCGAAGGCTTTTACCATTTTGCCAGACGTATGTCGCAGCAACATTTTGATTATTTCAGGCAAGTTCAATTGTCTGATGAGCGCCGCCAGTTTTTTGATGGGCTTTCAGCTGCCTCTCTGGATAAGCAGGCGCAGATGGAAGCAGGTAGCAGCGAATCATTTGATGATTATTTGCAACGCTATTTCAATCAATCATGATAATTTTCAGCTCGATGTGACAGCATTTAGAGTGAGTGGTGTTTATGGAATGCCCGTATTATTTAATTGATGTCTTCACCAGTCAAAAATTTGAAGGTGCGCAGATAGCTGTATTTCCGCAGGCTAATGCCCTGACGGAGCAGAAAATGCAATTACTGGCTCGCGAACTGAATTTGTCAGAAACCGTTTTTTTATGTACTGCGACGGATGGAACTTCCAGTACTCGATTGAGAATATTCACACCGCAAACTGAACTGGGCTTCGCCGGCCATCCCATTATTGCTGCTGGCTATGTGATGCGGGAAATACACGCAAAGCCGGTAGAGAATGAATTTATACAGATTGGTTCTGTTTCGTTGCTTCTCAATGCCATAGCGGTAAAAGATGAAACACGTGTGGTGTTTACCCTGAAGACAACTGGCAAGCTGGATAATTTTGTGCCATCAACCACTGAGCTGGGTGAAATATTGCATCTGGATGCAAATGTAATCGAGCAAGCAACACTTCAGCCGATGCTGGTTAACTGTAGTGGTGAGTATCTGGTGATACCGGTCAAAACGGTGGCGGCATTTAATGATGCGCGATTTAATATTAACAAGTGGACTACGTCGTTTGTTGCGACACTGGCATCAAAAATAGTCTTGTGTTGCAGGGTGCGTCCTGAAGATCAGGTTCCGAATTACCGGGTTCGATTGCTGGGCAAGGGTATTGATGTGAATGATGACCCGCCGGTGGGCTCTGCCGCCCCGGCTATGGGCATGTATTTGTTTGCTGAAAAGGAAGACGGGATATTTCATGCTATTTTGCAGCGTGGCGGCGACGGCAAGCGCAAAAGTTTAATTGAGCTAACACTGAAAAAAACGGCAGGTAAAGTGGATGATATTCAGATTGGTGGACATGCCGTGAAAGCAGGCGCCGGTGTTATATATCTCGATTAAGTGAGTAACGGAATTTCAGAACCAGAATAATCAGTGTTAATAACAATGTAACGATGTTCGAAATGATGATGTGCAGTGATTGTAAATACAGCCCGTAAATCAGCCACATAATCAATCCCAACGAAAAAATGGCAAACATTCCGG
>JACPVK010000470.1 GCA_016191795.1 Gammaproteobacteria bacterium | reverse complement strand
TGATAAAACAGCGTGCTTACTGGTTTGTTACAGAAGGCGCCATGCCGTGACCGCTCGCTCTAGCGGCACACATCCTTTCAGCCTGTTGATCCGGATACCCACCTTGTCTGACATCATGGGCGTTGTTGCAAAATAATAACATTCCTACACATACATCAGACTTTTCCTACAAATGTCAGACGACGTATCAAATTGTTCAGGGCATAATCTGGAAATCCTTACACAGCCAGGAATTTCAAATGTTGATTCGTATTGCCGTGCTAGCTACGATGTTATTTGTATTCATGGCCTGTAGCAGCAAGGGTGTAACGGTTAATTCCATACCCGGCCAGCCACGTATAGTTTCCGGCCATTTGCATGGCCAACGAGTATGTGATGAATTCAGAACCACAGATCAACTATTCAACTTCACCTGCGCCGCCTTACCCACCCATGGTGCAACAGGGTGGCAATTGTCACCCCTTGATATAGAAACTCAGTCCACGAGTAATGACATAGGTGTAAGAACCAATCTGTTTGTCGCCATTGTCATTGAAACACCCACCATGACCAGGCTTAAGGTCATGTTCAAAAACACGGCTATGACAGCGGTAGACGCGAAGCCAAATGTATTGCCCATCACATCCGTCGGACACCAGGGTGAATATGTTGTCTCTACCTCTGACGATGGCACCCACAAAACATGGACACTCATCTTTCGTGTAAATCCCTGCATGGAAGCATCCGAAGTGAACATTTTTAACATGTCGATGGATGGGGCTTCCCGCAGCAATCCATTGTCGGTCGTTTTCTTGCGTGCATCAACTGAAGTGCGAGAAAACTGCGGCGGGTTAGCCGTAACCGGTACTTCGCTACAGCCGCCTGTTACAGACACTTCACTACCCGATCCAACAACACCCTCCACACCTGCATTACCGGGCGGGCCATGTAATGGCCAGGCTGAACAACAATTTACGGTATGCGAAGTATGTGCGCATATATCAGCTGTATCAGGCGTTTCGGGTTGCAGCTTTGCTGAAGCATTACAAAATTATAATTTGCCCAATGCCGGTTGCTATGTGAATCAGGTATCCGATTCCACTCAATGCATCCCATAGCGACAATCTTTAGCGTGTGGCATTTACCAATGCCAGTCTTAAGATCGGCTATCAAGGATTTTAAACAATTATTGCCCTCGTAATAACGGTAGATCATTATGAAATGGATTATTGCCCTGTTGATTTTCATTATTGTGTTGATAGTCTTCGGTCTGTTACTGCCCGAGAAACACCGTGCCAGTAAATCAGCCCGCTTTAATGTTAGTGCCGAGTACCTGTGGGAAATTATTACCAACTTTGAAGCCTACCCAACCTGGCGCAGTGGAGTCACCCGTATTGAGCGCATAAATGACATAAACGGCCACCCGGTATGGAATGAAATCGACTCTGATAATCAAGGCATACCCTATGAAACCATGGAAGCTGTACCGTTAAAACGACTGGTAAGGCGAATTGCAGATCCCGCTCTGCCATTTGGTGGCAGCTGGGAATTTACTCTGGAATCAACACCGGAAGGGACCATGCTCACCATCACAGAAAACGGGGAAGTATATAATCCGGTTTTTCGCGTTATCTCACGATTTGTCTTTGGCCACACTAAAAATATGCAAGCATATTTAAATGATCTGCAAACCCGAATCGAACAACACCAGGCATCCGGGCAGTTATCACACCCCAGATAACCTCAAGGTAATACCTGCTATTTTATGGCAGTACCAAGCCTGTACCGGTTTCAAAAAACATAACCATCAGCCGAGATATATCGCTGTAAGGCATGTTTTTTAACTTGATATTCCGTCTGTTGTACAATAAAGCCATGACAAAACTTGGCCTCATCAGCGATCCACATGCCAGCGCTGCACCCGTGGCGCAGGCTATTTCTATATTCAATAATGAACAGGTCGACGCCATCTGGTGCTCAGGCGATATTGCCGGTTACGGTGATGAACTGGATGCGACCATTTCGTTATTGCAATCCTGCCATTGCGTATCGATACTCGGAAACCATGACATCTGGTATCTGGAAGAATCAGATGACAAGGTGGCTACAACAACTTATCCCTACCTCGATACTCTGCCACTGACCATACAACGCACTATTGAAGGCAAGACTGTTTACATGGTGCATGCCAGTCCACCTGACTCACTCATGGAAGGAATACACTTACTGGATCAATCCGGTCATATTATTGAATCTGAAAAACAATTCTGGACGCAGCGTTTGGACGTCATTGAAATTGACGTGTTAATTGTTGGCCATACTCACCAGGTATTTGCTGAACGACTCGGCCCTACACTTGTTATTAATCCCGGCAGCTCCCGTTTTAATCACAGCTGTGCTATTTTGAGTTTGCCTGATATGACTGTGCAGTGGTTTTCCCTGTCTGGCCAGTCAATTCAGAAAAGCTGGAACTGGGCTATGCAATAGCCCTGCAATTATTTATCAGCACAACATTATTATTTTATGGAACCTGTATTGATATTTGACGTTCATTTTTTTTAATCCGGATTACCCGGCACAACCCCGGAGCAGAATCATGACAGACTGGCTACAAGGCAGGATTATTGAACGCAAACAATGGAACCATGATTTATTTTCACTGAGATTTGAAGCGCCACTGGCCCCCTTCAAGGCCGGACAGTTTGTACTGATTGCACTGGATATAGATGGCGTACGCATCAAACGACCCTACTCTCTGGTGAACGCACCCCATGAAAAGCAGCTGGAAATCTATTTCAATGTAGTGAGCGATGGCCCCTTGTCACCACGCCTGGCGACGCTGGACACTGATGACATCTTATGGGTAAGCAGTGGTGCCAGCGGTTTATTGGTTATGGATGAAATACCTCAGGCAAATAATTTGTGGCTACTGGCCACCGGCACAGGCATAGGGCCATTTCTCTCACTACTTAAAACGGAAGAGCCCTGGATGCGCTTTCAACAAATTGTGCTCGGGCATTCAGTTCGACAAGCCACGGAACTGGCCTACAATGAACTGATCACCTTCTTGCTGGCATCACATGTAAAACAACTGCACTATGTACCCATAGTCACACGCGAAACATTGCATGGCGCATTGGCAAAACGTCTACCATTGGTCATCGCATCGGGTGAACTGGAAGCACTCAGCGGAATCAGCCTGGATGCAGACAACTCGCATGTCATTTTGTGCGGTAATGCGGCCATGATTGGCGATGTGACAGATGAGCTCGGCAAGCGCGGCCTGCGCCGACACCGCCGCCGTGAACCTGGGCATATT
>JACPVK010000469.1 GCA_016191795.1 Gammaproteobacteria bacterium | reverse complement strand
TTGGCGGCTGGCTCGGCACTGTCATGCCGGATCATTACAGCTTGTTTGGTTATGAATTAACGCTAACCAGCGCACTGTACAATCTTTTTATTTTGTCATTTATATTACGACTCGTAACCATGCTGACATTCATACCGCGTCTGCTGGAAAAACGCAAAGTGCGTCAGGTTCCTATGCGCAATCTTATATTTCGGGTGATTGCTTTTAATCCCTTGTCTGGCTTGAGATTTGAAGTAACAGGAAGTCGAAAAGCCAAGTGAAAATAGATTGTCCGCGAATGCACGAAAATCATTACCCACCAATTCCTTTTAATCGCTCCACAGAAGCAATAGCCCCTTCCAGATAGCCACCATCATCAAACGAGGTTTCAGTGCCTATAAAATGAAGCTTACCTTCGAAATGAGCAGCTTCTATTCCGTATTGAGGGTGAGAATCGAAATGGAGTTGATCGGCCTCCACTGAGGTGAATTGCTCTGCACGCCAATCGACATAATGAAATCCGATGATATTAGTCGTTTGATTGACAAATAGATTTTTCAGCTGCGATCGCACTAGGTGTTCAATATTTTCCATATTTACATTCGAGCGGACAAATCCGAATAATGCGTAACGATCCTGTGTGCAGGCATCATGCATTTCACCTATGGGACCTGCATGGCTGAAACAAAAACCGCTTAATCCCATCTCACGCCAGAAAGGCGACTCAAACTCGATAACACATTTGATGGAATTGCCCATCCAGGTAGGAATATTAACAAATTGAGTCTGGAGCTCAGTTGGTAAAGGTGGCTCAAAAGTTAAGTCTTGCAACGCCAGTCGTGGAGGAAGCGTCACGACAACTTCATCAAACACATATTCACGTTTTGAAGTGATCAGTTCAATGCAGTTATTATGTTGGCGTACACAACTGACAGTCTCATTTAAATGTATGTTTGTAGTCGTAAGTCGAGCCGCCAGGCGATCGACTAAATTAACTATACCACCCTTGATTCTAGCTGACGGTAACATAGTGGGTGCTGTAAAACGCTCAACAGTTTGTGATGTTTCATAGAGTGCGTCGCCCTTGCCGTATTGCCTGAATATTTCCAGATCAAGCGAATCAATGAGATCGATAATGCGGTGCTGGTGTGGCCATATCCAGCTTGGACCTAAATCCAGCCCTTGAACTGTGTGTATCCGGCCACCGAGGCGATCGCGCGCTTCAAACAGCATAACGTGGCAGGTGTTTTGAAGCGTGTGCGCTGCACACAGCCCGCTTAAGCCGCCACCGATGATTGCGATATTTTTCATTTTATGATGGCGTCTCATTACGACTCAGTTTTTCTACAGCGACAGGCTTCGTGACTTTATATAGATTGCATTTCGTTTGTGGGTGCCCTTTAGAACCTGTCCTGGCTTGATCCGAGGATAACGCTTATATTAAATCAAAAGCGTCGGCCTGAAGGCCGACCTACAATCGGCGGTTATTTTTGACAGCAGTAACGTATCAACGATGTGACACGTACACAAGAAAGTAGTAGAGGATTTTCACCACTCTCTTTTTATCAAATATTTTTCATACAACTCTGCCTCAGGTGTCCCCGCTTCCGGCTGCCAGTTATAACGCCACTTAACCAGTGGTGGCATGGACATAAGTATGGATTCGGTACGGCCACCGGATTGCAAACCAAACAAGGTGCCGCGATCATAAACCAGGTTAAATTCCACATAACGTCCACGGCGATATAACTGAAAATCGCGTTCGCGTTCACCATAGGCAATGTCTTTTCTTTTTTGCACTATGGGTATATAGGCTTTTAAATAATGATCGCCCACGCTTTGCATAAAACCAAAACTTTTATCAAAACCCCATTCGTTTAAATCATCAAAAAACAAACCGCCCACTCCGCGCGGTTCGTTGCGATGTTTTAAATGAAAATATTCATCGCACCATTTTTTGTATCTGGCATAAACATCTGCACCAAAGGGTGCACAGGCCTGTTTGGCGGTTTGATGCCAGTGAATGACATCTTCTTCAAATGCATAGTAGGGTGTTAAATCATAACCTCCGCCAAACCACCACACCGGCTCTTCACCGGGTTTTTCGGCTATAAAAAAACGCACGTTAGCGTGTGATGTCGGCACATAGGGATTATTGGGATGAATCACCAGTGACACACCCATGGCCTGAAAACTGCGGCCAGCAAGTTCGGGCCTGTGTGCGGTAGCCGATGCAGGTAAACCACTTCCGAATACATGCGAGAAATTAATACCGGCGCTTTCAAACGTTGTACCGTTTTGCAGAATACAACTACGGCCACCACCGCCCTGCTCGCGGGTCCAGGCATCGATGGTGAATTTTAAAGTATCTTCTTCCTGTTCCAGCGCCCCGGCGATGGACTGCTGCAGGCCCAGCAAATAGGTTTTAACTTTATTCAGATCAGGTTGACTCATGATCAACTCGCTATGGTTTTGATAATTGTTTTTGTTGCATTAATGGCTCGAGGAGCCTGGCCATATCTTTGGGATGTACATATTGAAATACTTCCTTGTCGTTATCATTCAGGGCGACGTCCAAACCCTTTTCAGTGTAAACCCAGTGTACTGCACCGGTATTATCGTCTTTTAACTTGTGCGTCGGTTCACCGAATCGTTTTAATAACAACTCTGTCGTTACATTAGTAGCAGGAATATAGGTTATACCGGAAATCACCACTGCAGTGAGTTGCTGAATATCGTCACTGCTTAACTCCACCTTGCGAGTGCCGCTGCCCATGGTGCTGATGCGTATACCGCGTTCATACATGGCATCTCGTGTTGCTTTATCCACATCCAGTAGCAACACCACTTTTGCCTTTAAGCCTGCCAGAATCAGTGAATTAAAATAAGCTTCGATTACGCTATCACCCTGTGGTGAAACAAAAAGCGTGATTTCCGGATACTCTCGGTAACGTTGAATAAATTCACCCAGTGTTGTGGTGCCAATCTGGGTCTGAAATACTTTAATGGAACCCTCTGCAGTCACTTCGATTTGCCAGGGCAAATCAGAAGGTGGTGGCGTTTTATCAACCGACACCCATGACAGCCACAAACCCAGGGCTATGGCCATGACAGAAGCCAGCAGTACTTTGCTAAACGTATTCATCTAGTGTGCGTGCTGTTCTTCAACAACGGGTGGTGCACCTTGTGGGAAACGTTCTTTAACCCAGTCGGGTAACACACCAATTTTGGCGTTATGCAGGGATTCGGATTCCATAATAATTAATATCAGCACGGTCACCATTACCGGTAATACCGTTGCGCCACCTATAGCCCAGTGCTGCGGTCGCATATGTCCACCTGAAACCAGCCACAACAATAAAAACACCAGCAACATGGCGCAAACCACCAGCAGAAATTTTTTGCTGCGGCTGACGCACACCTGCCAATGCCCGTTTACATACCAGGAATATTTGTTTCTGGCGCGCGCGGCACCGATAAAAATATACAGCATGCTGAGTATGGAAAAAATCGGCACCACTACCACATATTTTGCCAGTGAGCTGGCCGATAAAATGGAGGCGAATACCAGAATATGATTAAAAATCAAATTCAGTAAAAAAATATCGTGTGGATGCTTGGCTTGTTTAATTTCGGATTCAGAAATAGCGTAGGTTGATGGCATGTTTTACAGGTCACGTTACGGGAGACTGCCTATCATACCATTTGAAATCAGGGATTACCTGGCAAATAGCCGCTGATAATTGGCGGTGCTCAGTTCGGCGATTTTTTCCACCGATACGCCGCGTACGTCTGCCAGACATTCCGCCACATGCCTGACCCAGCCCGGATAGTTTTTTTTGCCCCGATGTGGCACAGGCGCCAGATAGGGTGAATCGGTTTCAATCAAAAAGCGATCATCAGGCACCCGGCTGGCCACATCGCGCAGGGCCTCCGCATTACGAAAGGTCACAATGCCGGAAAATGAAATATAAAACCCCAAATCCAGTGACTGCTTTGCCATCTCCCAGCTCTCGGTAAAACAATGCATCACCCCACCGCATTGTTGTGCCTGTTCCTGCTGCATAATACTGATGGTATCTTCCTGGGCATCGCGGGTATGAATAATCAGTGGTTTGTGTAACTGATTGGCAGCGCGAATATGGGTTCTGAAACTTTGCTGCTGAATCGCCATACTGTCTTTGCCGTAATAATAATCCAGACCGGTTTCGCCTATGGCCACCACTTTATTATCGCTACCCAGGCGTACCAGTTCTTCCATTTCACTGCTGTGCGTGACCACATCAGATGGGTGGTTACCCACCGAGATATCAATAAAATCATACTGCTCTACTAACGCTCGCATGGAATGATAAAGCTCCAGGTTAATCGACACGCAAAGCATACGATCAACCTGTTGCTGGCGGATGTTATTAATCAACGATGCAAAGTTGTTATCAAAGTGTTGCAGATCGATACGATCGAGATGGCAGTGGGAATCTATAAACATTTACGTGAATCGTGTGAGGGGGAAAACCCGGAAGCCGCTTACCGGCTTCCGGTGAACAATTACATGGTGTGGGTCATGCGGTCAGATTTTAGTGCACCGGCAAGATAGGTATCGATTTTGCCGCGTGTCTGGCCGTTATCCTGTGCGCCAAATTGCACACCTATGCCGGCGGTTTTGTTACCTTGCGCACCAGGCGGGGTAATCCAGATAATTTTGCCTGCCACAGGCAGACGCTCATTGTCTTCCATCAGGGTCAGCAGCATAAACACTTCTTCACCCAGGTTGTATTGCTTGGCAGTGGGAATAAACAGGCCACCATTCTTGATAAAGGGCATATAGGCTGCATACAGGGCCGCCTTGTCTTTGATGGTGAGCGACAAAATGCCTTGTCGAGGTGATTTACCGGGAACTGTTGCCATGCGTCAGGCCTTTTTAATAAGAAGCTGCCATGATATTAGCAAATCTTCCCACAACAGTTGAGCATTCAGTGAAACTGTTTGCATACGCCGTAAACTCAACACCTCATCCAGCAAGCCATATACCCGTTGAACAGGGAGTTGTTGTGCCAGCTGCTGGAGCTCGGCAGCGTAATCCTTGTTCATCACCTCGGCCTTCTGTGATGACTGCAGGCGTAACACATCCACCAGCCAGTCGTGTAACCAGCCCAGTAACTCAAACACCGGTTGTTTGGCCAGGGCCTCGGCATGACTTACCAGTGACTGGTTCTGTGCCACGCCCAGCAATGCCTCAACCAGTTGCTGACGAGGTTGCAGGGCATCGGCCTGCGCCAGTTGCTGTGCCAGCAAAGGCGAGCCGTGAGCAAGGCTAAGCACCAGGGCACTGTTGTTTACTTTCTGCTGCGACAGCCAGGCTATCGCTGCCTGCTCATCAGGCACGTGAAAGGCAATACGCTGACAACGGCTGCGTACCGTAACAGGCAAACGATGCGGCCGTGAGCTCACCAGTAACAACAAAGAGTTGGCACCCGGCTCTTCCAGTGTTTTTAGCAGACTGTTGGATGCATTGATGTTCATGCTGTCAGCCATATTAATAATGGCCACCCTGTAACCCCCAAACTGGCTAGTGAGCGACAGACTGGCACAGAGCTCGCGAATATCATCGACCTTGATCGCCTTGTCGGCTTCCTCCGGCTCCAGCCATAAACAATCAGGGTGGGTACCCACATGTGTGACAGCCGTGGCCTTGTTGTTAGTTTCATCAGCCGTGTGCACCACCTGTAACAACAGGCAGGCCTCACAAACACCGCAAGCCTCGCCATTGGCCTGTGGATGTTTGCACAACAGAGATCTGGCCAGCTGCATGGCGAACTCGCGCTTGCCCAGGCCGGCCTGGCCGGTTAATAGCAAGGCATGAGGCAGGCGTCGCTCCTGCACCTGCTGACGTACTTGTTGCCACTGTTTTTGTTGCCATTCAAATATCATTTATATCAATATCTTGCATAACATTATTAATGTTAGTTAATGTGAATTCTAAATGCCGTGAAACAACTCGAAACCACATGAAGTCATACAGCGAATGGCCCTTCGCCCAACCCGTGTGGGAGCAAGATCGAGGTTTTCACGGCCCGGGCAATATAACAAATCCTGTGACGTAAACCCGCAACTTATACCTGTCATGATGCAAAAATCCGGGAACCCGACTCGCCCATCAATAACAAACAGGAAGATACCCCATCATTTGTCAATTGACACATAGATCGTATTGATTTAGATATAGACATATGATGAGTTGTTTTTTCCCCCCTTAAATTACAAACAGGAGTTTTCTCATGCTATTAAGACATTTTTCACACATGTTGTATGAGCCAAAACACAGTCTCGAAGCTGCTGATCGCACACCCGCCAAACCGCTCGATATCATCATTCACACCGCATTACTGTCTCTGATCCCGACTATCTGCGGCTACATTGCCATTGTCCATCTGGGCTGGGATCTGGGTGTCGGCGAACCCTTCACCATTGCCGAATACAAGGCCCTGTATGTTGCTATCGCCGCTTTCGTGGGCTTGAACATTGGGGTTTATGCCATGGGATTCGGTATCTGCTGGCTGGCGACAACCTTCGACGTCAAGCCCAATCCGATACATTGCATTGAGCTGGCGTTATTTACCTCGGTGCCCTTATTCATCACCGGTTTTGCTGCCCTGTATCCTGTGCTATATATCAACATACTCATCGGCATGGCAGCGGTCGCAGCATCGGTTTACCTGCTCTATATTGGCGTACCGATCTTCATGCACATTCCCAAGGAAGAAGGCTTTGTCTATTCTACCTGGGTGGTGTCACTGGGCCTGATCATGATTATTGTTTTTCTGGGCATTTCTGTATTTCTTTTCTCTTTCCTGTCCTGAATAAACACAAAGGGC
>JACPVK010000468.1 GCA_016191795.1 Gammaproteobacteria bacterium | reverse complement strand
CATCATTTCGGGCGGTTCGTTGTAGCAGGGCACATGAATTGAGACGAAGGGCAATTTATCATCCGTTACCTGCAGCGGTACAAATTCACGACGCCGAAATTTGCTCCAGCGTAATTCTGCCCACTCGTGTGCTTCGGCCAGTAACACCAGAATGACACCCACCATACCCAGTACCATGAGCAGGCCAACCACGATGCTCATAAAGGTGAGATATTGATTGGAATAATCGTAGGCCACCCACACCACAGCCGTGGCCACGGCATAAGCGATGATGGCAAGAAAACTGCGCCCGTGTGCACCCAGATGTTTGCTGTCGATCAGTAATACGGTAAACACAATAACGGCCAGCACCACCGATAAACCGGCCAGCCAGCCCCAGTGCGGTATGCCGACGATGGGTGCCGTAAACGAAAATTTAGGCTGGCGCTCGACATCATAAACTCCCCAGTAGGCGCCAATGGCCCCTTCGGAGCTGTCGGCTTTCCAGGGCTGGTCGAAAGCCTCCATGATGTAATAGGTATATTGTTCTTTTTCGGCGACTTTCAAAAACTGGCGCAAAAATTTCGCCTGATTAGCCTGTGAGGCCACCGCCGCTCCGCGCGTGCGGCCGTCGCTGGGCCAGCCCACTTCACCAATGATCACCTGCTTGTCGGGATACACTGTCCTGAGCAATTCAACCTTGTCTTTGGCAAAGTTGACGGCGTGTTCAACCGGTTGTTTTTCCCAGTAGGGCAGGAGATGTGCGGCGATGTAATCAACATGCGCATCCAGTTCGAGATTGGAGTACCAGACATACCAGGTATCCGCCGTGCTCACCGGTACCTTTACCGCAGCACGCACGCGATCGATGTAAGCCGTAAGCTGTTCCAGTGGAATATAGTTATGCAAAATTACTTCGTTGCCGACAATCACCCGTACCACGTTGGGATTGGCGTTGGTGATTTCGATGAGCCTGGCGATTTCACGCTCGTTGCGTTCCAGGTCGGCATCAATCCACGCACCCACGGTCACATTAATATTGTGCTTCTGGGCCAGCCGCGGGATTTCGCCGAGTACCCCTTCGGTTGAATAAGTGCGAACCGCATGGGTTTTGCCAGCCAGCAAGGCCAGGTCTTCATCTATGTCCTGCTCGCTGGGCATGATGTGCCGAATGGCATCCTGATCAGCCCGAAACGGCGAAAACGAAAACCCCTGGACAATGCGCGGCCACGGCGGTTGTTCCGTGGGTTGATTGACATAGGCCCAGATGCCAATAGTGGCGACGGCGACGGCAATAATAATCAGCAGATTGATACGATTTAACATAAGGGAGCAGTTGCATTGGTTGGCGCGCATTGTAGCCGAAATGCATAGTCTTCATGTGGCTGCTTGATACCGGATGTCACGGGCTAGAAGGTTAGAGGCTTGTGTTGTGGCGGCTGGCGCCGCCTCGGCTGTAATGAGTTATCCATGCTGGGTTTACGAGAAAAGACGTCATGGCTGGCGACAGGTTATGGTTGCTGGGCGAGACGGTTTGTGCAAACCGGCGGCAGACAGGCAATACGCCACCCATGCCGTCACCTGACTATTTCATTTTTGATTTCAGCTTTATGCGCTCCCCGGCAATCATAAAGTTCCCCTTGCCTTCATGATGCATGGTTTGCGGGTTTTTCACGTTGGGATCTTTCCAGGCCTGCGTCACTTCCAGCACAAACAAACAATACCTGTTCACCCAGCCGGCATCAAAAAGACAACACTCGAAATTGGCAAAACATTCGTCAATCAGCGGTGCTGAAACATATCTGGCGGGTTTTGGGGTTAGGCCAAATTTTTCAAACTTGTTTATTTTGCTGCCGCTGCTGTTACCACAGGCGACTACTTTTTCGGCCATATCGGCGGTGGGGATGTTAATCACGCATTCCCTGGTTTTTTTAAGAATATCAAACGAGTAATTGCGATTGCTGATAATGCAGCCAATCAATGGCGGCTCAAATTCCATCATGGTGTGCCACGACATGGTCATGATATTGGCGTGCCCTGCTCGCGATGTGGTGAGTAATACCACCGGGCCGGGTTCGAGGAGCTGATACACTTTTGATAGTGGCAGATTGCGTTTGGGCATTTTCGCATCTCCTTGAATTAAAAATGTAGCTTACACCCGGATTAACAAGCAACGCACCTTACAAAACTTCGGGGACAGCCTGAATGGCGCTTACTTAAGGGCAATCATCGCTATAGCGGATCATGTCCACGACTGGTGTTAAAAGAAACAGTAAACGCAAATGCGCCGTTTCTGCGCATCCTGCGCTTACGGAATTCGCTCATCCATGTGCATCACGCAAATAACAGCAATTATGAATTGCTGGTTTCCGCATATTTTCTGGTTTCCATGCTCTGCGTGGGAACCCGGATGCGGCAAACTACACATTCCCACGCCGAGCGTGGGAACGAGAATAAACTTGTTTTAAAAAATTTTGTCAACAAAGGTATTTAATTCAGAAATTGAACGAATGACATATAAAGATTTGTTGGCCGATATTTCTTCCAGCTTTTGCATAAAATCATCATTCCAGAACTTTGGACAAAGCTTTAATGTTTTATAGCTTGCCAATGTTCCTTTCAAAATTGAACTTCCATCTGGCCAGCCTTCAGGCTTAACAAGCAAACCTTTTAGAAGGCGCTTTGTCACCAGCCAATAACTAACAACATAAGGTAAGTCGATATAGATCAAGGTTTCTGCCGCATCCAGTCGTTTAAAAAATGACTCGATTGGTCCGAAGCCATCGATAATCCAGCTATTAGACGATAGTATTTTTTCATGTACCCTGTCGTAGGTCTTTCGATCTGCCAGATCGCCATTTTTCTTATATACAATGGAATCTAATTGATGCAGTTGTATGCCTGTTGCTAATGCCAGGTTTTTACTCAAAGTGGACTTGCCGCTACCCGGCTTGCCAAAAACGGCTATTTTTTTCATACTGCCTCCATTAACTGTGACGAATCCCATGAGGCAGAAATAGAAAACCCGCCTCCAGGGCGGGTTTGATAAATTATAAACGCATCAACAATCCCGCCATTTCTGTGGAAAGATAATAATTCGAGCTATTGGTTGCGTAAGGTTTGTGGTCATTCGTGCATCCTGATAGATGGATAGATTGATGTCAACTTTCTAATATTTGGCTTTATTATTAGTGGAGACATCTTCATTCAATAGTTCGTATGCTGGTTTGGACGAGAAGAAGTAGCCGGCGAAGAGGACGGCAGCAACCAATGTCACCATAGCAAGCGAGATCGCGCTGCCCATCGCCGAGGCGACACCCGAAAACAGCGCAGCGCCAACGATGAAGGTGACAGCAGCACGCACTCTGGTTTTCAAGAACCATCCTCCAACCGGAAGTTCATGTTCGCTGTAGCGAAGAACCGCTCCGCAGTGAATGCACGAGAACGCGAGCCGCCCGTTGCCCTGCGGTACATGAGGTAACAGTCGCCACCGTAGTGATTTTTTACAGCTCGGGCAATCGAATCGGTTCATAGGACCTTAATCGTGTGTTAAAGCAGACCCTTCGGGTTGTATATCGTTTTTTGGGTCAGGATTTTTTTCACTACCAGAATTTCCACCAGGGTTTTGCGCTCGCCGGTATTGATGGGCTGGCGTTATCACTATTGTTCTTTCTTCTTGATTTTAATTCTTCGATTTCTTTCGTGACAAGCTCGATTAGTTCTGGCGATTCCTTGTATTCGTCGCATTCGGCAACGCGTGATAGTGCCGCAATGGCTCTTTCCAGGTCTTCATCGAAAGTTGTGATCGGCCAAACGTAAACACGGCCCAGCATCACGAACAGAGCCCCTGCCGCTCGAACAACTCCGGGAGAATCACCCGGGTCCTGATTTATACCTTCCAGCCATGCTTCGCGAAGTCTGGTCTGGTCCATAAGATCGCCATACCAGTCTGCCGCTTCATCGTTATCCCAGGGTTCGTATGCCCACATGCCCATCGTTTTAGTGCTCCGATTCGGTTGGTTTGATTGGCCTGACGTTCCGGTTCAGCGCCGCTTTTTGGCGTCTGCTGGAGCGCCCTGTTCGGTACTTTTTATTTCGTCATCCAGGAGCTGTAGCTGACCAATAATGCCCACTAGTTTCTGGCCATTACGGGTCAGCGAATACTCTGTCCTGGGTGGCACCTCTGCATAAACATGTTTGGCTAGCAAACCATAAGTGGTGAGCTTGCGTAGCCGCTCAGACAGAACCTTTGTCGAAATACCCTGTATGTGACGTTCCAGTGCGCCTGGGCGCGAAATACCGTCGGAGACGGCACGCAGAACCGAGACAGACCACTTGCAACCGACCACATCTTCAAGTTGCGAATAGGCAGATTTCACAGATGGTGACATTTTTTATTTCCTGTATTTTCCACAATTTACACCAAAAGGTTACCAGGGCACCAGCCAGTGCCTTCTATGCTGAGGCTGGCTTTGCTCCTACCATGCAGGTGTGATGCTGGCCTAACGAATCGAGGAGAATAGTGATGAAGACCAAAGCCATTTTCTACCACGCCGGATGCCCTGTATGTGTTGCTGCTGAGCATAATGTAGCCAATGCACTCGACCCTGTGAAATACGACGTTGAGATTGTCAACCTGGGCAAAAATAAATCGCGTCTGAAAGGTGCGGAGTCTGCCGGTGTCAAGTCCGTGCCGGCTCTCGTCATGGATGGAGCCGTGTTTCACATCAACTTTGGTGCTGGCATCGAGGCCTTAAAATAACGGCCTCATGTTGCCAGTTGCGCCAGGGGTGTTTGCCTCACGGCAGACACCCTTTCATGCGTCCGAACAAGCGCCATGTTATGCATTTCGATAGGCTTGATGAATTTCTACAGTATTTGAGTAGGGGT
>JACPVK010000031.1 GCA_016191795.1 Gammaproteobacteria bacterium | reverse complement strand
CGTTAGTTTCAGAGTCATAAAAACAAACATTTGCGCTTTTATTTGCGTGTATTTGCGTTAAGTCTTTTCTGTTTTGGTGAAATATTCAGGCTAGCCTGAATATTTCACCAAAAATGATAAAGATTACCGCAAATGCGCCGCTCCTGCGCGTCATGCGCCTGCAATTCAATCATTGTTGCCTTTGGGCGTTTTTTTTTCCTGCAAACCCACCGTCTTTATTTGGATGATTTCTTGGCAAATTTCTTGCCGGGTTTTTTATCATCCATTTTTCAGGCTCATGGGTGGAGATGCTTTTTTGCCTACGCGTGCGCTTGAGTGAGTAGACACATGAAAGCACATGCTCTCCCCGCTACAGTATCCGGCTTCGCGCCGGCCTTTTAACTATCTATCTAAAGATTTTCACCGACTGCTAGGCAACTCCCGGCTAATATGGCTAAATATACAATCAAAAATAAACAGGGTCGTAGAATTATGCACTGGAAGTCACTGCTCTCCGCATTCGTTACCATTGGCCGTTTAATCATCTGGCTATTTACTTTTACCTGGTCAGCCCTGCGTTATGTGATGTCTGCCCTGTTCGGCAAGTTAAACTGGCAACGACCTGCATGGCTGAGTTTTTTGAAAGATACCCTGCGCGCTTATTGGCAGTGGAGTCGTGCCCACCCCCGTCATATGGCAATGAGCCTGGGATTTATTGCACTCACCATCGGTGGCTTCATCTGGTATCAGTCACTGCCGCAACCCGTGACCGTCAGTTACCGTGTCGATACACCCGATTTAACCGTATTTGAAAATCAGCAATGGCGGATTGACAGTCTCGATATTTATTTTGATGAATCGGTGGCGCCGCTCGATCAAATAGATAAAACAATAATCAAAGGTGTCAGCCTGTCGCCAAAATTCGAAGGCGAATGGCGCTGGCTGTCTGGTACGCATTTACGCTTTACACCCAAAACCGACTGGCCGATTAATCAAACTTATAAAATTCGTCTTGATAAAACCGAATTGCTGGCCGATGACACCTTGTTAGACACCTACCAGAACGAGTTCACTACCGAAGCCTTTACCACACAACTTGATTCCAGCCAGTTTTATCTCGATCCCCTGGATCCGCAACAAAAGAAAATGGTGGCCACTTTTTCCTTTAGCCATCCGGTGCATACCGGCAGTTTTGAAAAACGTCTGGAATTAAAACTGGCCGACGGCCTTAAATTCCTCAACAAGGACCAGCCCGAACTGGCAATCAGCTACGACAAGGAAAAATTACACGCCTATGTCCATTCAGCCGCACTGGAAACGCCGCGCGAAGATTTAATCATCAAGCTGATGCTCGACGATGGCGTGGAGGCCGAACGTGGCGGCAACAGCAGTTATGAACCCATTGAAACCAATATCCGGGTGCCGGGCCGCGGATCATTGCGTTTCACAAATTTTGACATGAGCATTGTTGATAACGAGCGTTTTGAACCGGTGCAATTACTTAATTTCAGCAGCTCTGCACCGGTGGCCGAAAAAGCCCTGACCGGACAGATCAAGGCCTGGTTATTGCCGGAGTACCCGGATGACTATAAAGGTGCACGCAATACACCTTATCACTGGAATCCCAACCAGGTGAGCGAAGCCATTCTTAAAGCCTCACCGGTACTGCCACTGGGCTATCAAACGGGTGAACAGGAATACAACGAACAACATGGCTTCACTTTCACCGCACCGGTTGGACGTTATATCCAGGTCATCATTCCGCCTGGCGTGCAGGCTTTCGGTGGTTACGATGCCAACAAGCCAACCAGTCATCTGTTCCGTGTTGAACCTTATCCCTCCATCCTGAAACTGATGTCGGAAGGTTCATTGCTGACCGCCACCGGCAATAAAAAAATTGCCTATGTTGCGCGCGGTGTGGATGCCGTGCATTACGAAATCGGGCGATTGCTGCCCAATCAGTTGCATCACATGATGGCTGATCATCACAATAATTTTGCCACGCCTTATATTAATGACGACCGTTTCAATCGCCTGGTAGAAAGATTCGCCGAGATACAGCCCACGCCCGGCACGGATCCGGCAAAGGCATACATCCAGAACATCGACCTGAATAAATATCTGGTCAGCAAGGATGGTCGCAAACGCGGCATTTTTGTGCTGCGTATTCGCGGTGCAAAACGCACCGATAAACCGGACGATCAACATTATGATTACGGCGGTGATGGTCGACTGATTGTCGTGACTGATCTGGGTGTGGTCGCCAAACGCGCCATGAATGGTGATTACGATTTATACGTCATGTCGATTGCAACCGGCAAACCCGTTGAATCGGCCCGCGTCGAACTGGTTGGACTGAACGGCATGCCAGTAACCTCCAGCACCACTGATAGCAGCGGCCATGTCAGCATCACCATGCAAGCGCGCTGGCAGCGGGAAAAAACGCCGCTGATGTTTGTGATTAATAAAGATGACGACGCCGCTTTCCTGCCATTAAATCGAAGCGACAGAAATCTTGAATTCTCGCGTTTTGATATTGGTGGCATTGATAACGCCGAATCCGGCAATCAACTGTCAGCCTTTGCCTTTACCGACCGCAATTTATACCGGCCGGGTGAAACCGCGCATTTGATGTACATCGTCCGCACCGCAGACTGGTCGGGTGATTTGCAGGGTTTACCGCTGGAAGTGGAAGTCATTGATCCACGCGGACTGGTGGTGCAGCGCAATCGCATTGCCTTGTCACAGGCCGGATTTGAAGGTCTGGATTTTGTGTCCAGCGCTGCTTCCCTGACCGGTGATTACCAGTTCAATATTTCCATTATTCGCGACAATAACCGCCGCGAACGACTCGGTGGCAGCAGTTTCTCGCTGCGCGAATTTGAACCCGATCGCCTCAAGGTACGTGCCTCGCTGGCTAGCACACCCGCTGCAGGCTGGGTAAAACCGGAAGCGGTTCAGGCACATGTTCAGGTGATGCATTTATTCGGTAATCCCGCCAGTGAAGCGCGCCTGGAAGGCGACATGACATTGAGCGGCGGTATCAGTGGCTTCAGTCAATACGCTGACTACACCTTCCGTGACCCGACCAAACCCCTGCAGGCGCCAGTGACCGAAAAGCTGGCCGCCACCACAACCGACACCAAAGGCGAAGCCAGCTTCGATCTGAACCTCAAACGTTTCGATAAAGCCAGTTATCGTTTACATATTTTGACGCGCGCCTTCGAGCCCGGCTCGGGCCGCAGTGTTGATGCCCAGGCCAGCATACTGGTGTCATCTGCACCCTATCTGGTGGGTGTTAAAGCAGATGGTCCGTTGAATTTCATCAGTCGCGGCAGCAAGCGCACAGCCAGCTGGCTGGCCATTGACCCGGGTTTGCAAAAAACCGTGGCCGATGGTCTTGCCCTGCAATGGGTTGAGCGCCGTTATGTTTCGGTACTGGCCCGTCAGAACGATGGCACGTATCGATACGTGTCACGCCTCAAGGAAAATCAGCGTGATTCCAGAACCGCCAGTATCAGCAACAGCGGCATGCAACTGGAACTCGCCACCGAACAACCCGGTGATTACAGTTATGTATTGCGCAACGGTGCCGGTGACATTGTTTCGCGCCTGGATTATTCGGTCAGTGGTGCGGCTAATTTGTCACGCACACTGGATCGCAATGCCGAGTTACAGTTATCGCTGGCCGATAGTGAAGTCAAGCCGGGTGAAACCGTCGAAATCAGTATTCGCGCACCCTATGCCGGCGCCGGACTCATCACCATTGAACGCGACAAGGTGCTGGCACATCAATGGTTCCAGTCCAGCACCAGCAGTTCGGTACAGCGCATCACAGTGCCCAAAAATCTCGAAGGCACGGCCTATATCAATGTGCAATTTGTACGCGACCTGGCATCGGAAGAAATTTTTACCAGCCCGCTGTCGTATGGCGTCATTCCGTTCACAGTGAATGTGGAAGCGCGACGCCAGCAGGCCACGCTGACCTCGCCTGCCCGGGTCAAACCGGGTGACACGATTGCCATCAAACTGGACACAGCCGTACCGGTTCGCGCGGCGGTTATCGTGGTTGATGAAGGCATACTGCAGGTTGCCAAATTCAAAACCCCGGATCCGATTGGTTTCTTTTTCCAGAAACGCCGTTTGCAGGTTAACACCAGCCAGATTCTCGATCTGATACTGCCGGAATTTGAACAACTGATGAAAAGCGCCGCCGGTGGTGACGATGAAGAATTACTGCGGCAGCAACTCAATCCGTTCAAGAAAAAACGCCAGCCACCGGTTGCCTGGTGGAGTGGCGTAAAAGACATGGCTGCCGGTGTTAACACGTTTGACTACGCCGTGCCCGATTCCTTTAACGGCAAGCTGCGCATTTATAGTGTGATAGCAACCGCCGGTAAAATCAGTGCTTATGAAATTGGCACCGAAGTACAGGGTGATCTGATTTTAAGCCCCAATGTACCCATGGCCGCCGCCCCCGGTGATGAACTGGTGGTCACGCTGGGTGTTTACAATAATCTCAAAGGCAAGGGCAAACAAAACATCAAGGTACGCGCTGTAGCCGACAAGGGATTGAAAATCATGGGCGACGACAAACTCACCCTGGCCATTGATGAAGGCCAGGAAGCCGTTGCCGAATACCGCGTGAAATTAACCGAAACCCTGGGCTCGGCGGCGATTCGTTTTGAGGCCGAATCGGGTGATGCACGCGCCAAAATAACGGACAGCATCAGCGTACGTCCGGCAACGCCGTATCGCACTGTGCTAAACATGGGAAGTTTCGATGCCAACAAATCGGATGTGAATATTTCCCGCCATTTATTCACCGAGTTTCGTGATGTAAATTCCGGGCTGGCCCCGTCGCCGCTAATCTGGGCGCAGGGATTAAACACTTATCTTGGTAATTATCCACACACCTGCACCGAACAGATCACCAGCCAGGCAATTCCGGCACTGATGTTGAAACAATATCCGGAACTGGGTAAAAACTCGGTGGATCTGGACGCCGTCATTCGCACCCTGCGCTCACGCCAGAATGATGCCGGCGGTTTTGGTTTGTGGGCAGCCAACCCGGTGGTGGAAAATTATGTATCACTGCATGTCACGCAATTCCTGATCGAGGCCAAAGACAAAGGTGAAGCCGTACCGGATGACATGTTGCGTAATGCCACACAATACGTACAACACATTAGCGGCCGTTCCGGTAACGGATTAAGCAATATTCGTGAACGTGCTTACAGCATTTATTTGCTGGCGCGTCAGGGCGTTAATCCGGCGGCACAAATTGCTTCGTTAAAAGCCGATCTGGACGAGCGTTACAAAAACCAGTGGCAGGATGATCTCACCGCTGCTTATCTGGCTTCCACATACAGCCTGCTCAAACAGGATGACCTGGCCTGGCGCATTATGAAAGACGTTGCCTGGCGCACCAAAAAATCCTGGCTGGCCGGTGATAACGTTTACAATGATCCGCTGATTCACGATGCCGTGCATTTGCATTTACTGGCACGACATTTTCCGTCACACCTCAAAACCGTGCCCGACAATCTGGCGGATACACTGGGCAAAATGTTGAGCGAACAACGTTTTAACTCGTTATCTGCCGGTCTGTTATTGCTGGCACTGGATCAGTATCACATTGCCGGTGGTGAACAAATCGGAAATTTATCGATTAGCGAAATCAACCAGGCCGGCAAATCCAAAGCCCTGCCGTTCAGGAGCGGTTCACTGCAACGCGTTGATGTCACGACGGATGCAAAAAAACTGGAATTTTCCCGCAGTGGTAAAGGCAGGGCATTTTATGTTCTGTCCGAAGCCGGTTTTGATCGCAGCAGCCCGGCGGCTATCAGCAAGGGCCTGGAAGTGCAACGTGATTTTGTAACCAGTGAAAACAAAATACTGGAAACAGTGAATGTCGGCGACGAGTTTTACGTACGCCTGCGTATTCGTGGCACGGCTTATGATGTATCACCACAAATCGCCATTGTTGATTTACTCCCCGGCGGCCTGGAGCCGGTGCCGCAAGTCACCGCCGCGCAGCAGGCTACGCAATCTGATGAAGAATGCGCTGATGAAGAATGCGGGGAATACTATGAGGAAGAAAGTGATGACGAGGAACCTTCCTCAGGCGGCTGGCAATCACCACTGGGCGTCACAGCAGATGATGGCTGGGCCATGGAATATGCCGATGTACGCGATGATCGGGTTGTGCTGTACGGCAACCTCAATGGTCGTGATGTCATCACCATCAAATATCGTGTACGTGCCGTCAATCCCGGCAGCTTCCAGACGCCGGCACCTTATGCCGAAGGAATGTATGATCGTGCTATATATGCCATCGGCAAAGTCGGCAAACTGGAAGTGGTAAAACCAAAGTAAAGCCGCCGCAGGCTGCAGGAACGGGCTATTACCGCGACTGGTGTTAAAAGAAACAGAAAACGCAAATAAAAGAAGAGCATTTTTTTCTGGTTCCCATGCTCTGCGTGGGAACCAGTATGCTGCAAACTACGCATTCCCACCCAGAGCGTGGGAACGAGAAAAAGCCGCTGCACCCTGCCCTGTTGCAGACAGGGTCGGCACTGAACCAAAGGGCACTGACTTAAATCGTGGGCCATTATCGAGACCGGGAACAAAGAACAAGAAAACGCAAATGAACGCAAATAAAAGAAGAACATTATTTCTGGTTCCCATGCTCTGCGTGGGAACCAGTATGCGGCAAAGTACGCATTCCCACGCAGAGCGTGGGAACGAGAAATAAAAGAAAAATATTTTGTTTTTATTGGCGTTCATTTGCGTTCATTTGCGTTTTCTGTTTCTTTTAACATCAGTCACGGGCATGTACCGTTCCTGCAATGACTGTCCTTAATTAAGTCTGAAGCCGCTTTATGCAGTTGTCTGCTAACAAACTTTTATTTCGCCTACGCCAGCGTGACACATTATTACGTGTCAGCAGCTGGCTGCTGTTGCTGGCATTGTTATTACTGGCACTGCGCTTATATCCCAAAGCCGAGCTCATAACATTTGCACCCCAATCCCGGGTCATACTCGCAGCCGATGGCAGCCTGTTGCGACTGACACTGGCAAGTGATCAGCAATATCGATTGTGGACACCGATTGAAGATGTGGCACCTGTTTTTATTGAAGCCATAT
>JACPVK010000030.1 GCA_016191795.1 Gammaproteobacteria bacterium | reverse complement strand
TGTTGTTTCAAAATACTTTCAGCCCAATCGCGCAGTTGTATAGAGAATTGAATGATCATATTTGGAGGTTCGTTTCCTGCGTGCAACACATCTTCGTGGCGCAGAAAATATTGATGATAAACGTGCTGAAAGGACAAAAACTTCTTATAGTCAAACTCTCCGGGATTGGCAGGAGCAGGAATATGTTGAGGTGGTTTGTTCACCACAAGTACATCACCATAGCTAGGTGGTTGTTGAAATTCATGGTAAGGAAAGTAGAGTAAGATGAGCCCACTGGTTTCGATCCACTTTCCATTATTTTTTACGGCAGTAACAGTGGCTTTAGTTTTCCAGGATTTTTTTCCTTCACGAGGTGCTTCCTGAATTACCAGGCGGTAATAGTTTGCTGTTTCCAGTTGATGGCTGAAATGTAAAGAATCATGGCTCGCGGGTTGAAAGAAGGTGAGTGTATATCCCGCTAGTGTAGTTGCCGCTAACGCGATACAGTATAGAGGGGCTGACGCCCACGGCATTGACGATTTCATCAATGGTGACGCCATGAAAGCCTTCCTGTGCAAACAATCGTTTGGCCACATCAATAATGGACTCACGACGTTTTTCGGCGCTCAGGCGTTTGGTCAAGGGAATCTCGGGGTAGAAAAAACAGGTGCCGTTAAATTAACGGCACCCGTTGGAGGCGGATCAGGATTTTTTGATCATGAACTCAAAAGCACCGCCAGCTTCGGCGCTGGACATCAGGGTGTTACCAGTCTGTTTGCAGAAAGCCTCGAAATCTTTAACTGAGCCTGGATCCGTGGCAACGATTTTCAGAACCTGACCACTGGACAGTTCGGCAATGGCTTTTTTGGTGCGCAGGATTGGCAGTGGGCAGTTCAAACCTTTGGCATCTAACAGGGCGTCGTGACTCATGGGAATCTCCGGAGTTTTGGTTGATTTAATATAACGGTGAGGATCATGTTAGTGATCGTTCACTTACGATACGAATGCCGGGGATTGTTGTCAACAAAAAATTCACTCAGATCCGACCGGCTGTCATACTCCTGACCAGTTAGAGTGAGGGGGAATGAGTATGTCGGAGCCAATGAATATCTCCGCCGAGGCCGGCCAGCAGCCCTGTCCGTGCGGGTCCGGGCGCAGCCTGGCTGATTGTTGTTTGCCGTTATTGTCAGGCTCCTCTCATGCCAGAACGGCCGAGTCCCTGATGCGCTCACGCTACAGCGCCTATGTGCTGGGTAATGCTGAATACCTTGCTGCCAGCTGGCATGTATCGACCCGGCCCCCGCAGCTGGATGCAGGCACGAACGTTGAGTGGCTGGGTTTGCAGGTGTTGTCGTGCCGGGCGGGTATGGAAAACGATACGCGTGGCTCGGTGGAATTTATTGCACGTTACCGGCTACAGGGTATTGAGGCACAGGCGCAGGAAAACAGTCGTTTTGTCCGGGAGGCGGGCCAGTGGTTCTATTTGAATGGTGATATGAAAACCACGGCAGCCACAGGCCGTAATGATATTTGTGGCTGTGGCAGCGGCAAGAAATTCAAGAAATGCTGCGGGCGCTAAAAAGGCTGGTTATCATCGAGAAAAACATTGCCCTGCGCATCCAGTACAAGTTTGACCGAGTCCAGCATTTTGCCTCGGCAGGGACCGCCTATGCAGTGGCCGGTTTCAATTATAAATTCGGCGCCATGTACCGAACATTGAATCAGTGACTTATCGATATTCAGAAAATCATCCGGTCGCCATTCCAGATTGATACCTACGTGCGGACACTTGTTTAAATAACCAAAAATCTGGCCATGTTTTTTGACAACAAAAAAGGCCAGCGTTTTATCGTTATGAGCGAGCTCGAAACCTTTGGCACCAGGGTCGGCAATTTCGTTAATGTGGCATAGGGGTTCTTTCATGGGCATAACAATATCAGTTAATCCGGGGAAGATTAAGTCAGTCATGGTGAAACGGCGTGAGTTGTCTGCATGTACAATGCGCAAAGTGGTTAACAGGATATAGACATGACTGTGAATTTATTACTGATATTGGTGGCTATTACGGTACTGGTTGTGGTGCTGCCGATATTGTTGTTTGCGCAGCTTCAAAAATTCAAGCTGCAATTACATAATGACCTCACCGGGCAGTTACTGGAGGCGCGTGAAAAACAACTGCAACGCTTGATGGAGATGCAGCAGCAATTGAGTGAGCGTCTGGCAACGTTTAGTGAAACCACACAAGCCACCCTGAATCAACACCGTGAAAAATTTGAACAACGTCAGATGGAGACCCTGAAATTACAGCAGGACAGTCTTAATCTGGGTATGACGGAAGTACGCCGTCAGGTTACCGACGCACTGGTTAGAAATGGCGATGACCTTGGCAAGCGTGTTGATGCACTGACTCAAAATACAGACCTTAAGCTAAAGGAAATCAGTGGTCAGGTCGAGCGCCGTTTAAGTGAAGGTTTCGAAAAAACCACGGCAACTTTCACCGACGTATTAAAGCGCCTGGCACTGATTGATGAGGCGCAGAAAAAAATAACCGAACTGTCCACCAACGTGGTGAGCCTGCAGGAGGTGCTGGCCGACAAGCGTTCCAGGGGTGCATTTGGTGAAGTGCAGCTGTCTCAGCTGGTGCGCAATGTGATGCCGGAGAACAGCTTTTCCCTGCAACATACCCTGAGTAATGGTAATCGTGTCGACTGCATGCTGTTTCTGCCGCAACCCACGGGCAACATTGCCATTGATTCCAAGTTCCCGCTGGAAACCTTTCGCCATATGGCCAATATTCATCTGGGTGATGCGGATCGTACCCAGGCCGAGCGGCAGTTTCGCCAGGACATCAAAAAACATATCAAGGATATTGCCGGTAAATACATCATCGCCGGTGAAACGTCGGATGGGGCCGTGATGTTCATACCGGCCGAAGCCGTGTTTGCCGAGATTCATGCCCATTATTACGACCTGGTAGAAGAAGCACAGCGGGCACGGGTGTGGATGGTGTCACCGACCACCCTGATGGCGATACTGACCACGGCCCGTGCCGTGCTCAAAGATTCAGCCACGCGCCAGCAGGTGCACATTATTCAGGAGCACCTGGGTGTGCTGGCCAGGGATTTTGAGCGCTTTGGCGAGCGTATGGACAAGCTGGCAACGCATATATCTCAGGCCAATAAAGATGTGGAGGATGTCCACAAGTCAGCCAGGAAAATCAGTAGTCGGTTTGAGAAGATCGAGCGCGTGGAGGTTACGTCCGGGGATCCGGTTCGACTGCTGGAACCCGATGAGAACGAAGAGTGAATAACCTGTTCATCAGGGCAATTTGATAAAACGCTGTCTATACTCGCCAGACTGAGTTCCGACAAGGAAGTCTCAATAAAGAGGTCGAGGTATGGTTGTGAATTATGAAGATCGGCGTGCCCATCCACGTGTAGCAGTATCCGAAGATGTTAGCCTGAAAATAGTATTTTCCTCCGAAAACCCGGGTTTGCTGGGCCGCACCCTTGATGGTTCGACACTGGATCTGTCGGCAGGCGGGTTGCGAATTTCACTCAATCACGCCATAAAAATTGATAGCGTTCTGGATGTGTGGGTCACGTTGAAATCACAAAAACGCAAATTTTTTCTCACTGGCAATGTACGCTGGTGTAATGAATCCGAGAAGCCGGGTATTTATCAGATAGGCCTGGTGTTACGTGAGCGCAGCGATACCGTAACCGATTTGCGTAGCTGGCAGGAAGAATTCAAATAGCCTTGTCTTTGTAAACATAAAATAAAAATATCTACCGCATGATCGAAATAAAAACCGGGTTGTGCGGTTGAGTGGAGTTGTCAGCCGGTGAGATGGTTCACGGCAGACATTTTCTGACAGGATGTTGTCTTATCAGGAGTATCAGCATGGCTGTTAATATTGACGGGCATCGTGCCCAGTTTCGCTATAATAAAGTTGAAAAAATAAGCGTCAAGATCGTTTTTTCTTCGGAGAATCCGGGCTTACTGGGCCGGAAAATAGAGGGCTCTACTCTGGATGTTTCCTCGGGTGGGATGAAGCTTATGTTAAATAATCCCATACGAATTGATAGTGTGCTGGATGTATGGGTGTCTACCCCGGATCAAAACCGTAAATATTTTCTGACAGGCAATGTCCGTTGGTGTAATGAATCAGAAAAGCCAGGTGTTTATCAGATTGGTCTGGTGTTGCGAGAGCGCAGTGATACCACTACCGATTTGACCAGTTGGCAGGAAACATTTAAATAAGGTCAGGTTGATATAGTTACACACGGGCAGGTGATGACTGCCCGTTTTTTTCCAATAAATGAAAAAGGGAAATCTCATGGATGACTCATGTCACAATCTATTTTCAGATCAACAGGTCATTGATGCCGAGCAGGCTCGCCTGCGTGCCCGCAGAGGGTTATCTGATAGTGAAGCTGTGAAGGATGTAGTCGGGCTGGCGCTGTCTGGTGGTGGTGTGCGATCGGCGACATTCAATCTTGGCTTGTTGCAAGCCATGCAGCGCCATCAGGTGTTATCACAAGTTGATTATTTATCAACAGTTTCTGGCGGTGGCTATATCGGTTCCAGTTATACCTGGCTGGCAGCACAATCTAATGGTGAATTTCCATTTGGTACCAGGCGGGAAGATCATGCCAAAAGTGGTGGCCGCATACTGGACTGGATACGTTTGCATGGCAGTTATCTTACGCCCGGCAGCGGCCTGGATGGATTTGCCCTGATGGCCGCCGTGTTACGCGGTGTGTTTGTTAATCTGGTTGTGGTGGTTCCCTTCTTTTTATTATTCATGTGGACGTTATTACAATTTGATTTGTTTGGAGTGATTTTGAGTGTCGCAGGTGTGCTCGCTGCTGTGCTGTTGGCGGTATGGTTGATACACGCATTGTATTCCGGTCAAATATTTAACAATGCATTTGAATTGCGACGAAAGATGGATTGTTACGCCAGTGTCATAGCCCGATTAATAATTGCCGGCATTGTGCTGGGCAGTTTGCCCACTATGCATCAACTCGCTGCTGACTGGATAACAACCGCCTTCTCCACGGTTGGCCTGACTGGATTAATTTCCATGTTCTTTGGCTGGTGGTCGCGAAATAACAACAATGAACGCGCAGGCAAATCCGGATGGACATTGCGCATAGGTTTGATATTACTGTTGTATGGGATATTGCTGGGTGCTTATGATTTTGTCTGGCGGTATTTATATGAGGATTTGTACACTGTTGCTTTCGGCCTGATGGAACTGCTCGCGTTTGGTGCGGTTGGGAACTGGGCTTTGACGCTGGTATCTGCAGCCTTGCTGCTATCGGTGTTGATAGGTTTGCTGGGTAATATTAATCACGTATCTATGCATCGTTATTACCGTGATCGCCTGCTTGAGGCTTATATGATGCGGCCGGAGTCACCGGTAACAGATAACAAAAAAGTAGATGCTGATCGTTTTTACCTGCGAGATATTCCGCAAACATCTGCGCCCTATCACATCATTAATACCAATATGAATACCATTGCATCTGCTGATGCAAAACTGCGTATTCGTGGTGGTGATAATTTTATTTTTTCACCCCTGTTTTGTGGTTCACGCGTTACCGGTTATGCGGCCAATGCCGATCGTGTATGTAATGGAAAAAAAATAAATGGTTATCTGGGCGGCACCATGGACCTGGCAACGGCCTTTACCATATCCGGTGCAGCGGTGGATCCCAATACCGGTGTTACCCGTTCGCGACCACTGGCTTTTTTGATGTGTCTGCTCAATGTGCGCCTGGGTTACTGGATTCG
>JACPVK010000467.1 GCA_016191795.1 Gammaproteobacteria bacterium | reverse complement strand
TCAAGGATCTGTTACGGTTACCGCGGGGGAATTTATAAAGGGAGTTGAAGTAAATCAGGATGAGAAATTTAATATTCTTTCGACAGACTATACTCTGCTCACATTCTGGAAGATTCCGTACATAGAATCAAATACTCGTATTATTTTTCGTGCAACAGCGCAATATTCTGATAACCCGTTATCTTCACTTAGCCAGTTTTCATTAGGTGGTCCAAATCGTACCAGGGCTTACCCGATAGATCTGTTTTCTGCGGATACGGGGATTTACTCAGGTCTTGAGTGGGTTTTTAATAGCCCTGATATATTTGATTTTGGTTTGTTCGGTGATGTTCGATTTGGCAAAATTACACAGCCATTTTTCTTTCTGGACGCTGCGTATGGTATTAACAAGTCGCTGGATTTGACTAGTGATGACGCTACTGCCAGTTTGCTGGGTGCCGGACTTGGGCTCAAGTTTGCATATTTGAATGATTTTAAGGGCAATCTCCAGTTCGCTTTTCCTATAAAACACAAGTTTGAAAATTCGGATTTAGTCGACATCGACGATGGCATGAAGGTAGTATTCGACTTTCAGTACAGCTTTTTATAAGCATTCCATGATTAATTTTTAAGTTATTGAATTTATTGGTAAAAAAATATGTTCAATAGATTGTCCAAGTCAAATTATTGGACTATTATTAAAGGCGTTTTCATCAACAACTCTAAACGAAAAGGAGCCTAACGTGGCTATTTATCTTCAATACGACGGTATCAAAGGAAATGTAACAGCTGATGGTTATAAAGACCATATAGGTGTTATGTCAGTACAATTCGGAGTTGGCCGCGGCATTTCCATGGAAGCGGGCAATATGTCTAACCGTGAATCTACTCGGCCCAGTCTGAGCGAAGTTACGATCACTAAAGTGGCTGATAACTCGATTACTGGTATCTTCAAGGAAGCCGTAACGGGCAACGCAGGCAAGAAGGTTGTTATCAAGTTTGTACGTACCGGTGCAGACAAGGTTCAGGAATATATGGACTACACACTGGAAGACGTACTGGTGAGTGGTTATTCCATCTCAGCATCATCTGAAGGTGAGCCAGTAGAAACTATCTCTCTTAGCTATTCTAAAATCATGGTCAATTACAAAGACTTTGACAAGACTAACAAGTCGGGTAACCCGCAACGTGTTGGTTACGATTTGACCACTGCCAAACCGTTGTAATCCATATTTGGGTTATTTGTCGCCCTGTAGCCATGTGCTGCAGGGCGATTTTAATGTGATAGAGAATTAGGGGCACCTCTAAAAAACTGGATTTTTTCGCGAGAGCAAGGAAGCGCTGCGCGCACGACTGCATGGATGCAGGAGGTAGAGCGAAGCAGGAAGCCCGAGCCGAGAACCGCAGTGTATGTGGGAATACATGAGGATTCGAGCACGGAGCTGACGCCGCTATCGCGGAAAAAGACTGTTTTTAGAGGTGCCCTTAGGTCATTACTCAAGGATGAAGCCTGTATAGATGGCTTCGCAAAACAGGGTGCATTCGCATGGCTCAGCTGACGCAGGATAAACGTTTAATATCCATCTCTTCGCCATTAGGGAAAGACAAACTTCTTCTTACCTCATTCAAGGGCACTGAATATATTTCCGGCCTGTTTGAGTTTCAAATTGAAGTGCTATCTTCCAGTCTCGCTATTAAGCCTGAAGAGCTCATAGGTAAGCCCGTTACGGTTACCATTCAAAACGAACATAAACGAAAGTTTAACGGTTATGTTTGTCGGTTTACATTTGGTGAAATCAAGTCTGATAATCTTCGCCAGTATCGCCTGGTCGTTGTGCCCTGGTTGTGGTTTTTAACCAAAAATTCAGATAACCGAATCTTCCAGGAAAAAGATACCAAGACCATTATTACTGAAGTCTTTCAGGGTCTGGGCTTTAACGATTTTAAATTCAACCTGGCTGGCAGTACCACAATGCGTGAATACTGTGTGCAGTTCGGTGAAACCGATTTTGATTTTGTCTCCCGCTTAATGGAAGAAGAAGGTATTGCCTATTACTTTAAGCATGAGAACGATAAACACACACTGGTTTTAACCGACCAGAAAAACGCTTACGAAAGCTGTGTTGAAGCGGAAGTAGGCTACTCAAAAGGCAGCAAGCCAGGCTCGCAGTTTAGCGAGTGGGAGCATGTATATAATTTTGTAACCGGTAAGTGGACACACACCGATTACAACTTTGAAGCGCCACAACGCAATTTAATTACGACCAAAAAAACCACGGTAAGCTTGCCATTAATTGACAAGTTTGAGAGCTACTCTTACCCGGGTTATTACAATGAGAAAGCCAAAGGTGACGATTTTATTATCCATCACCTGGAGGCAGAAGAAGCCGGGTTTGATACGGTAATCGCCAAAAGCGATTGCAGTACCTTTTATGCCGGTGGCAAGTTCAAACTTAAAGAACATGATACAGCCGGTGAGAAAAAATCATACATTATTACCAGCATCACCCATGAAGCGGTGGATTCAAGCTACTTCTCAGGCAGTGAAGATAAATCCGGCTATAGCAACAGCCTGATCTGTTTGCCCGACACATTTCATTTCCGCCCCGCGTTAAATCACAAAAAACCGGTTATGAGAGGTCCCCAATCTGGTCTGGTAGTGGGTCCATCGGGTGAAGAAATTTATATCGATAAATATGGCCGCATCAAAGTGCAGTTTTATTGGGACAGGCTGGGCACCAAAGACGAGAAGAGCACCTGCTTCATTCGTGTTGTTCAATCCTGGGCCGGTAATCAATGGGGTACATCGTTTATCCCGCGCATGGGCCAGGAAGTAATCGTCAATTACTTAGATGGTGACCCGGATCGCCCGCTGGTAACCGGTGCGGTGTATAACGCCGATAACATGCCGACGTACCCCAGCAAAACCCAGAGCGGTATCAAAACCCGTTCGACCAAGGGCGGTACCTCGGCTAATTTTAATGAACTGCGGTTTGAAGATAAAAAGGGTGATGAACAGATTTATGTTCATGCCGAGAAAAACCTGGATACCAAAGTTGAGAACGATGAAACCCATACGGTAGATCATAATCGTACCAAGACTATTGGCGATAATGAAACATCGAATATCGGAAAAAACCGTGACAAGAGTGTTGGGGAAAATCAATCTGAAAGTATCGGCAAGGATAAATCAATAACGGTTGGCG
>JACPVK010000466.1 GCA_016191795.1 Gammaproteobacteria bacterium | reverse complement strand
TTACCGGTGTGAATATTGCAGCGCCTTTTACAGATGATTCCGCATGGCTGGGACTGGATGTGGCGGGCTCTGCGTTTCCGGGCGTTACCAACGAGTTGGGTACACAGTCAATATTGCTGGCATCACTGACGTTTTTTGCTCACGCTGCCGGTGACGGTAGTCTGGGTATTCGCTCTGATATGCTGGACCCCGGCCAGGGCCTGATATTTTTCCAGAGCGGTACGGTTAGCATGAATGCTGATTTAGCTGTGAGTGTTTCACCTGTACCGTTGCCCTCAGTATTACCGATGATGTTAGGTGGTGTGACATTACTGGCTGGCTTCGCGCGTCGCCGTATTACGCTGTAATGCGATGCAGGTCATTTGAGTGACTTATCTTTTTATGTTGTGTTAAATCTTGCCGATAAGTCACTGGTTGGAGTGGAATTAAAAGTTCTTCAAGCAGCATCGTCCCGAAGGATTGCTGGTTTCGCAGGAGCATATACCCGCTTTAGTCATGTTTATGACATAGTCTTTTATGCGTGGATTATTGATTGCATCAGCCTTCGTTATGCCAAAGCAATAACATAATAATGCATCCATTGATGACTCTTTGATTCCAATCCTGGTGTGTAGTTGTGATTTGAGTATGGTCGAGTCATCTTCGCCAAAATAAACAACCTCGCATGCCGGGTCATCACAAAAAAAGTAACGCTGGTCTTTGTTCTGCCATTGCCAGGCATTTTTTATGTGATGCATGATCGTTCGGGCCGCCACTTCAGTGTATGGCTTGCCATTTGCAGGACAAGTGTGATTTTTTGGAGTATTGGTTTTGTTACAGGATGTTGTGCAACAATCAGTCATGAACTTGATCTCCGGTTACCTATGGCAGCAATCTTTAAGTAAGCTTCTGAAAATGTATAAACACAAATAATTCAGCGTCATTCCCGAATGTTTTTGTCGGGAATCTCAGCAATAGTACACGGATATTCCCGACAAAAGCATTCGGGAATGACGAAAGAAATAGTTTTGTTTGACTTAATCAGATCTTCCTTAGCGTTGTTGGTATGCCGGGATCATTATCAATGAATAGTGTTCTCCAGGTCCCGGCTAAACTTAGCTCAACACGTCATTCACCATTGCATCTGCAGGGTCGGCAATATGCTGTATCGCTATCACTCTGATGTTGTCGCTATTCTTTACACTTGTGTCGAGTGATCCAGTGCTGGCCTCGGTGTCGCGTAACTAAGTGGTTGAAATGGCAGTTCATACGAATGCTGGTCTGGATATTGCTGTCTGCCGTTGGATCTGAAAAAGCACACAGGACTGTAAAAATGTTAAACAAACTCCCCCTCGCACTTATGCTGTTTATAGCGCTGGTTTTATCCGGCCAGTCTCAGGCAGCCACTGTCTCATTTAATACCAGCGCACAAGATGTGGCATTAGGCAGCAGTTTCACACTGGATGTGCTGGGCACAGATTTTCCGGCCATCGTCGGAGGCGGTTTGAATCTGTCATTTGATGCATCGGTACTGCAAATCTCATCGGTGAGTATCAATACAGCCGTATTTGAGTTTTATCCTGGAAATGGCACAGAAGAAGGTGTGCTGAATAATGTGCTGGGTACATTAACCGATACATCGTTCAACACTTTTGCCGGTGCCAGAGGTGATTTCACCATCATGTCAATCGGGTTTACGGCTGTAGGCAGCGGTAGTTCCCTGTTGCAATTGTCTGAATCTTCTATCTGGGTTTTCTCGGATATTATGGGTAACGCCATTGGAAACCAGATTCTGTATGCTGATACAACTATCAATGTGACTGCCGTTCCACTGCCAGCTGCAGCCTGGTTATTTGGTAGTGGCTTGCTGGTATTGGCCAGAATCATGCGCAGAAGAAACTAGAGCTAGATTGGTTTCACTGCGTATTTATCAGCCTGTTAAATAATTGATAAAAAATATCATCTGTTTATTCGGCATATCACTAAATTAAATCATCACTCATTGCTTTATAGATTGATATCATGGCGAACAGTAAAGGATTTCTATGTTTAAAATAACCAGATTAACCACGATTGTTTTTCTATATGTGGTTCTTGCATCACATCAGGCTGTCGCGGGATTTGTAACGTTTGAAAGCGGACAAGTCAGGCCTTTAGCCATGTCTGCTGATGGCAGCCGATTATATGCGGTGAATACCCCGGATAATAAACTTGAAGTATTTAATGTTAAGGCGGATGGCCTGGTGCATGTTGCTTCGGTTGCTGTGGGTATGGAGCCGGTTGCACTGGCTGTAGAAAATAATCGGGTATGGGTGGTTAATCATTTATCCGATTCAGTGAGTGTTGTCGATGTTTCAGGTGCTGCTCCCAAAGTGATCGAAACTATACTGACTGGCGATGAACCCAGGGATATTGTTTTTGCAGGGCAGGTGAGTAATCGCTACGCCTTTATTACCGCGGCACATCGTGGACAGAATTCGCCTTATGGTCCGGATGTCATGCCAAATGATCCCGGTGAAATTACGCGCCCTGGTATTGGTCGTGCCGATGTCTGGGTGTTTCGTGCGGACAGTCCTGATTCCGGGGCGGTGAACATCATAAAGTTATTTACCGACACACCACGCAGTCTGGCAGTGTCTGCGGATGGCAGTACCGTTTATGCAGCCGGTTTTCATACCGGAAATAAAACCGCATCTATTAATGAGGGTGCAATTTGCGATGGCGGTTTTAGTGTATTGCCCTGCAACTTTTCCGGCGTGACAGCGGCTGGCGGTTTACCGGCACCCAATAGCAATATTTTTGGTGTGGCCGGGCCTGAAACCGGTTTAATTGTGAAATATGACGGGGTGAAATGGACCGATGAATTAAATCGCAACTGGAATAATCAGGTGCGTTTTAATTTGCCGGATTACGATGTGTTTGCCATTAATGCCAACACGAATTTCCCGTCACAAATCACGGCGTATCCCGGTATAGGTACCGTATTGTTTAACATGGTTACCAATCCGGTGTCAGGCAAAGTATACGTCACCAATACCGAAGCCAATAATGCGGTACGTTTCGAAGGTACCCGCAACTCAAGCACGCATAGTTCGGTTAACGGACATTTGCATGAAGCCAGAATCACTGTCATTAATCCCTTCGCACCATCGTTAAGTATTCTGCCGCGACATTTGAACAAACACATTAATTACAGTCAGATTCCTTCGCCAGCCGGTACCAAAGAAAAAAGTCTGGCGACACCGATGGGCATGGCCATCACGGGAGATGGCACAACATTATATGTGGCGGCTTTTGGTTCATCAAAAATCGGCGTGTTCGATACCAGTGCACTGGAAAATAATACCTTTACACCGGATGCGGCCAGTCATATTCCGGTTACCGGTGGTGGTCCCAGTGGTATGGTGCTGGATGAATCGAATCATAAATTGTATGTGATGACACGTTTTAATAATGCCATCTCAATTGTTAATACACAGACTCGACAGGAGCTATCACATATCGCATTACATAATCCCGAGCCGGATTTTGTGGTGGCCGGGCGTCCATTTTTATATGACGCCAACAAAACATCCAGTAACGGTGAAGCCTCGTGTGCCAGCTGCCACGTGTTTGCTGACTTCGACAGCCTGGCCTGGGATCTGGGTGATCCAGAGGGCGCAGTTTTAAGCAACCCGAATCCCAGTGGACCGATAACGGGTAGCACACCCTATCATCCCTTGAAAGGACCGATGGCAACACAATCACTTCGAGGCATGATCGGGCAAGGTCCGTTACACTGGCGCGGTGATCGTACCGCCGGACGTAATGGCGGTAACGCGCTGGATTCTATGGGTGCGTTCCGTGAATTTAATGTGGCTTTTGTTGGGTTGCTGGGGCGTAGCACAGAACTAACAACGGAAGAAATGAACAGCTTTACCAATTTTATAATGCAGGTCACTTATCCACCCAATCCGAACCGTCCGTTAAATAATATTCTGACAACTCGTCAGCAGGCGGGGAATAATTTTTTCCGCACTGAATTATCAACAGCCGGTTTTCTGACGTGTAACCAGTGTCATGTAATAGACCCGGAAAATTTACATTTTGGTAGCAGTGGGCTGATGAGTTTTGAAGCGGAAACGCAGGTTTTCAAAATAGCACATCTTCGTAATATGTATCAAAAAGTCGGTATGTTTGGTATGCCCAATAATAATAGTATTATACCTGGTGACAATGTTTTTATGGGCGACCAGATCCGGGGTTTTGGGTTTTTACATGATGGTAGCGTAGATAATTTATTCCGGTTTCATGGCTCTCCGTTATTTGATTTTCCTGGTGGACTAACGCAACGTGGTGATGTTGAGCAATTTATGCATGCCATGGATACCAATTTACCTCCGGTGACCGGACAACAAATTACCTTAAATGATGTAAACGGTTCGAGCGTTATGACGCGTATTAATTTGCTGATTCAACGTGCTGCGGCAGGTGAAATCGATCTGGTTGTAAAAGGCAATATTGCCGGAAAACAACGAGGTTGGTTGAGAAAGGCGGATAGCAGTTTTCAGCCTGATAATGCAGCTGAATTTAATTTAACGCAGACGCAACTACTTGCTCTTGCGCAAACTGCCAATCAGGCATTGACTTTCACGGCTGTACCTGTTGATTCCGGCCAGCGTATAGCGCTTGATCGTGATGAAGACGGTGTGCTGGATTTTAATGATGTGTGTCCGGCCATAGCAGATGCAGCGCAGCTCGACAGTGATGCGGATGGTATCGGTAATGCCTGTGATAATTGTACAGCAGTCGCCAACGCCAGTCAGCGCGATAGCAACGGTGATGGTTACGGCAATATGTGCGATGCCGATTTCAACAATGACAGGATAGTTAATGCACTGGATCTGGGACTATTCAAGCAAACATTCTTCACATTTGGTGATATTGATTCGGATCTGAATGGTGATGGTGTGGTGAATTCACTGGATCTGGGTTTGTTCAGGGCCCTGTTTCTCAAGCAGCCTGGCCCATCTGCATTAGTGCCATAACCGGAGACTGAACCATGACTGATTTATTATGTATATTAATTTCAAAATGGAATCGGGTTGTATTAATGCCGGTTATGATCGCACTGACCGTATCCTGTGATAACGCAAATCAACCTGCCGCCAACAACAATGCACCTGATATGCCTGTCGTGGAAAATGCCAAAGCCAATATTAAATTCTCGCAGGACACCATACAGGCAAAATCAGGCATGGATGTTGTTGTGACGATACAGATGAGTGACCTGCCAGCAACTGAAGGCGGGGGTATTTCACTGGCTTACGATTCGTCCCTGGTGAATGTGTCATCAGTTCAGGTAAATCAGGCTGTCTGGAAGTTTGTTAATACTAATGGTGTGACGGATAATGTTACCGGCAAGGTAAACGACATACTGTTTAGTAGTTATAACGCTGTGCCAGGCAATGCGGAAATTGCCACGATTACTATTCATCCGCTCAAGGCAGGCATTAGCCAGATAGTGTTATCCGGCTCGGCAGTTAATCCGTTTGCCAGTAACGGTGAGGCACTAAATGTCAGTTTTGGTCGATTGCAGGTGAACGCTACTGCCAATTAACGTTAGTAGCAAAGCGTTATAATACTAATAAACATACTGTAGGAGCGGGCCATGCCCGCGACCTTTTGACCAGGATGAAGCTGTCGCGGGCATGGCCCGCTCCTACAGGGAATTTTCAGCCGAATTTTTATTCATTGCTCTGCACAAGAATTATTCTCGTTCCCACGCTCTGCGTGGGAATGCATATTCAATTAATCACGGCAAAAGCGTTCGACTGAAGTCGAACCCACAAAAGCTGTGATTTTCCTGTGGGTCGGCCTTCAGGCTGACGCTTTTCCATGGGTGCAAATCGTCGTATGTTAGCGCTGGGTATTTTTATGCTATTTG
>JACPVK010000465.1 GCA_016191795.1 Gammaproteobacteria bacterium | reverse complement strand
TCAGGACACTGCACAACTTCGCCGTCGAATTACTTCGCTTCGTACACCAGTTCCACACGACGGTTTAAACGCCATGCCGCTTCATCGTGAGACAAGGCAACCGGTTTTTCTTCGCCATAACTGATTACTTCGAGTTGTTTGGCATTCATACCCTGTGCAGCCATCATGCTGCGCACAGCCTGGGCACGGCGGTTACCCAGAGCGATATTATACTCGCGACTACCACGCTCATCAGCATGACCTTCCAGACGAACTTTCATATCGGTATTTTGCAACAAATACTTGCCGTGATGGGCAAGTACTTCACGGTAATCATCCGAAATAGCGTCGCTGTTGTATTCAAAATAGATAACCTTTTCTGCCAACACGCTGCCCGGAGCATTAATGGCATTCCGGTCATAAGAAACGCCTGCCTGTTGTGCACCGCTCAGTGCCGTACCACTGGAATCACCCATGGAACCCAGGCCGCCAGAGGTTGCATCCATGGATTGTTCACCCTGGGTTGCATCTGTCGCAGAACCATCCTGAACCGGCGTGGTTTCACAACCCATTATCAGACTTGTCATGATTACTGCTGCCAGCAATTTGTATTTCATTTGATTTTCTCCACAAAGTAATGTTTAAAAGTTAACAGCTATTTTTTATAAGGACCCCAGGTAGGCTCCCTTACGTCGCCTTCCGATAACACCAACCGCTGCCTGAAACGGCCATCCGTTGAAACGGCCGCCAGAACACCGCGTCGGTCTGCCTGTGTTGCATACAGAATCATGCTGCCATTGGGCGCAAAACTGGGTGACTCATCCAACGCACCATCGGTAACAGGCTGTACAAAACCGGTTTGCAAATCCAGCGTGGCAATCTTGAAAACATTGCCGCTGCCCTGGACAAACGCCAGTGACTTACCATCCGGGCTGATGCGTGCATTGGCATTGTAATCACCATCGAAGGTAATACGTTGCGGACGATCACCCTGATTCACATTCACTCGATACAGCTGTGGCTTGCCACTTCGACTGGATGTAAAAACAATTTCGCGTCCATCCGGCATCCATGACGGTTCGGTATCGATGGACCAGTGGCGCGTTACCTGTTGCAACTTCTTGCTGGTTATATCCAGAACATAGATATCCGGGTTATCCCCGGACGTTAAAGTTAAAGCCAGCTGCCTGCCATCAGGCGACCACACCGGTGCACCGTTAATACCCTCGCTCTTGGACACCACGTCTCGCTGTCCGGTTTGCAGGTTTTGAATAAATATTTCCGAACGACGATGTTCAAACGACACATAAGCCAGTCGACTGCCATCAGGCGACCAGGAGGGTGACATAATCGGCTGTGCAGACGTCAGCACGGTTTGCGAGTTGTAGCCGTCGGTATCAGCTACCTGAAGTTTGTATTTGGGTTGCGCGCCAATCTGGCGCTCTACCGTGACATAGGCCACCTGGGTATTAAACGCACCCCTCTGGCCGGTAATACGTTCGTAAATCAAATCGCTGATTTTGTGCGCTGCCATACGCAAGTTCTTGTCGGTTTCGCGATATTTAAAACCCAGAATTTGCTGCCCCTTGAACACATCCAGCAAGCGAAACTCCAGTTCGAACTGTTGCGCTGAAATCATATTGACCTGCCCGATCACAATATGGTCAACACTGGCCATACGCCACAACTTGTAATTGACCGCTTCAACGTTTTGCGGTTGGGCGATTAATTTGTCTGGTTCTATCGGGGCGAACATGCCACTGCGCTGTAAATCAGCGGCAACAATGGCGGACACATCTGCCGGCAAGGGTGCTGATAATCCCGTCCTGGCAAAAGGAACCACAGCAATCGGCCTGGCAGCATCGGTGCCCTGGGTAATTTCCACCCGCAATTCGGCATGAGCCAGATTAGCGATAACAAACAAAAGCAATACTGAAATCAGATATTTTTTTATCATTTTCACTTTCATGACTTGGGGTTAAATGTAAATCGTATGGTTTTATCAAAAACATCCGGATCACGTGGTACCGGCAGCGGTGAAGATTTGTTGACCGCCTGCTCCACCGAGCTTCTAAATGCCTCGCTGCCGTTACAGTTTACCATTTGTACCGACAGGATATCGCCCATGGCATTTTGCTGGACTTTCACTTCGCATTGCCAGCCAGATGACATCTGCGCCGGCTGTATCCAGCGCCGTGAAATATGCTGTTCAATCTGCAGCAAATATTGATCCCGCAAAGTCTGCAACCGCGAATTATTTGCCGCCCGCTTTTGTTCCTCTTCGGCCATTCTGCGCTGTAATTCCGCCTCATCCTGTTTGCGCCGCGCTTCGGCTTCAGCATCACTCTTGCGTTTCTTCTCGGCCTCTTCTTCGGCTTTGCGTTTTTCGGCTATCTCGGTCAGGCGTTTTTGTTCAGCCTGCTTTTGTTTCTCCAGCTTTTCCAGTTCCAGTTGTTTTTCTTTCTTGTCCTTGTCCAGCTTTTTCTGCAACAAAAGCTCGGCCTGTTCTGATTCTTTTTGCTTGCGTTGCAAATCAGCTATGCGCTGCTCTTCTTTTTCACGACGTTCACGTGCCTGTTCCATTTCGTTTTGCAATTGTTGTTTGCGTGCATCTTCCTGTTGTTTCTTTTGCTGATCGGCGCGCTTGAGCTTTTCAGCTTCAGCCTTCACCACATTGGCGTCCACCACAACCGCTTCCATGGTTTTAACCTGGGTATGCCTGGGCGCACTGGGTGTGCTGGTATGGGTTAAACCTACGCCCAGTATCACCAGCAAAACCAGGTGCACTGCAATCGACAAGCCCATTGCTACAGGATGTCGCCTGATCATTTGCCACAAAGCTGACTCTTTCATTTTTCCGGCTGATCCGTCATCAAACCCACTTTCTCGATACCAGCTTGCTGCAGTAACACCATAACATCTACAACCCGGCCGTAATCCACACTGCGATCACCACGTACCAGTACCGGCACCTTCGGCTTTAACGAACGCACAGCTGCCACACGATTCACCAGTTTTTTGGCATCGATGGGCCTGGCTGGCTCGTCACCTATATCCAGATAAAACCGACCTTTCCTGTCAACGGTTACCACCACGGGCTCATCCTGATCGGGCGGCATGGGATTTGCTGCTGCCTGCGGTAACTCGATTTCGACACCTTGCTGTATCAAAGGTGCGGTAATCATAAATATAATCAGCAACACCAGCATCACGTCGATATAAGGCACGACGTTGATTTCAGACATGGGTTTACGTTTTCCTGAGGCCATTACGCACTCGCACTTTCAGTTGCGGTATTGGCTTCGGTTTGTGCTTGTGTCATTTTTTTCTGTGCCTGACGTTGCAAAATTGTCGCAAATTCTTCTGCAAAATTTTCATAACGACCAACCAGCCTTTCGACAATATCGGCATAACGGTTGTAAGCGATAACCGCCGGGATAGCAGCAAACAAACCCATGGCTGTGGCAATCAGGGCCTCGGCAATACCGGGCGCCACCATCGCCAGTGTGGCGTGCTGCACATTACCCAGTGCTGTAAACGAACTCATAATGCCCCACACGGTACCAAACAAACCAATATAAGGACTGGTAGAGCCTATGGTTGCCAGCAGGGATAAATTGGATTCCAGTTTTTCTTCTTCGCGTGACAAGGCAACTTTCATACTGCGCTGAATGCTGGCCAGCATAAATGCCGGATCGCTGGAGTGTTTGTAGGAGCGGGCAAACTCGGCAAAACCGGTTTCGAAAACCTTTTCCATGCCTTCACGCTCCAGACGTCGCCGATTAAGTTTGGTGAAAATTTCACTCAAATCGCTGCCCGACCAGAACTCATCTTCAAAGCGCGAGGCATCCGCGCTTGCCTGTTTGAGTAATTTGTATTTATGAAATATCAAAAACCATGACAGCACCGACGCCAACAACAGCAATAGCATCACCAGCTGCACCAGCACACTGGCTTCCATCACCAGGCGAAAAATTGACAAATCACTTGACACAGGTCTGCTCCAAAATAAAAGAGGGTATGGCACACGGCTTGAAGGAATCCGCCAGTAAACAGGCGATTTTGACCTGGCCGGTACACAGCAGCGCGTTATCATCCACGCGATATACCTGCTGTTCAAACAAAAGACTGGCTTTTTTGCACTCGATCACATCACTACGTACTTCCAGTAACTCGTTAAAACGTGCCGGTTTGAGATAGTCCAGCTCGACACGGCGTACGGCAAATAACACATTGTAGGTTTTAATTAATCCGTCCTGCTCAAAACCCAGGGATCGCAAATACTCGGTGCGTGCGCGCTCCATGTATTTCAGGTAATTGGCGTAATAAACCACACCGCCTGAATCGGTATCTTCGTAATAAACTCGGATCGGCCAGTTGAAAGTCATGGAGTTTTTAACATTTAAAAAGTTCTGTCACTCAGTTCATTTATCATCTGAAAATAATTCGCCCAGTTGTTGCGCTACTCCGCCCGGCACCTGTAAACCAAAATGACGATAACTGTTAGCGGTGGCCACCCGGCCACGTGGTGTGCGCATCAAAAAGCCCTGTTGAATCAGATACGGCTCGATAACATCTTCAATGGTATCGCGGGCTTCCCCAATGGCGGCGGCCAGATTTTCCACACCAACCGGGCCACCGTCGAATTTATCAATCACGGTCGTTAGCAATTTGCGATCCATATGATCCAGTCCAAACGAATCCACATGCAGCATATCCAGTGCACGCGCTGCCACATCGGAGGTAATACGGCCGTCCGATTTCACTTCTGCATAATCGCGTACCCGGCGTAACAGACGATTGGCAATACGGGGCGTACCACGTGAGCGACGTGCAATTTCTTCCGCTCCGTGATCATCAACATGCAAATGCAGAATATGCGCCGAACGTTTTACGATGGCCGTCAGGTCAACCACATTGTAAAACTCCAGACGCAACACAATCCCGAAACGATCACGCAAGGGAGAAGTGAGTGAGCCGGCGCGAGTGGTGGCACCGACCAGTGTGAACGGCGGTAAATCCAGTTTAATGGAACGTGCCGCCGGACCTTCACCAATCATGATATCGAGCTGATAATCTTCCAGCGCCGGATACAATACTTCTTCCACCACCGGACTTAAACGATGAATTTCATCAACAAATAACACATCGTGTGGTTCCAGATTTGTTAACAAGGCGGCCAGATCGCCCGGTCGCTCCAGAACCGGACCGGAAGTTTGCCGCAGGTTGACACCCATCTCATTGGCGATCACATGCGCCAGCGTGGTTTTACCCAAACCCGGTGGACCAAAAATCAACACATGGTCAAGCGCTTCACCGCGATTGCGCGCGGCCGGAATAAAAATATCCAGCTGTTCGGCCGCGGCCGGTTGTCCGGCATATTCTTTCAGCAGCCTGGGGCGTATGGCACGATCAATCGCCACATCTTCATGCACAGAACTGGCAGTAATCAGGCGTTCTTCATTCATTTAAAAAAACCTGTTTTGAAATCATCATTTTTGTTTCACTGCATTTTGCAAACACAGGCGAATAATATTTTCCGTGTCGAGACCTTTGCTATCTATACCCTGCACCATGCGTGTCGCTTCCGCCGGTTTATAACCCAGTGCAATTAATGCGCTTTGTGCATCATCAACCGGGCTCGCCACTGTCGTTCGCTTAATCGCCGGCATATCGTGCGCCACACTATCATGGACATCCAGACGGTCGCGCAATTCTATTACCAGACGTTCTGCGGTTTTTTTACCAACACCCGGTAATTTCACCAGCGACGTAACATCACCTTCGATCACACAACGTGCAAATTGATCAGCACTCATGCCGGAAAGAATAACCAGTGCCGTGCGCGCGCCAATGCCGCTGACTTTAATTAAATTGCGAAACAGGCTGCGCTCGGCTTCGCTGACAAAGCCAAATAATAAATGCGCATCTTCACGTACGATAAGATGCGTGTGCAACACCACTTCCTGCCCGACTTCCGGCAGTTGATAAAAAGTAGACATGGTGGCATCCACTTCATAACCCACACCCTGTACATCGAGCATTAGTCTTGGTGGTTGTTTTAAAATTATTTTTCCGCGCAAACGTCCAATCACTGTTTTTGTTCCACATAGGTTTGCCAGCGTCCGCGCGTTGATTTGCGGGAACCGCTGCGGCTTGCTGTTTTTGATGCGGCTGTTTTAAGTACCGTGAATTTATTGGCACGATGATGGGCATGACACAAGGCCACACCCAGCGCATCGGCTTCATCGGCCTGCAGGGTTTTGTTGATATTCAACAGCAGATTCATCATATGTTGTACCTGCTCTTTTTTGGCGCCACCGGTGCCAACCACTGCATTTTTTATTTGTCGCGCGGCGTATTCACTCACCGGTAACTGATGGTGCACACCGGCACAAATCGCGGCACCGCGTGCCTGTCCGAGCTTGAGTGCGGAATCGGCATTTTTACTGAGAAATACCAGCTCAATGGCCATTTCATCCGGTTGCCATTGGGCAATGATGTCATGCAGGCTGGAAAAGATATTACCCAGACGCTGCGCCAGGTTTTCCCCTTTCACCACAATACAGCCACTGGCCAGATAACGACTGCGCACGCCATCGGATTCAATAATCCCAAAACCGGTTTTAAGCGAACCCGGGTCTATACCGATGATACGTATCACAAGAAAACCCGCCTGGATAAAATTGTGTGCAGTGTAGCATTGCAACTGTTTGAAATTAAGAAAGATGTGCGCAGATTACACTGTGGGATCGAGCAACATATTAACCAGGTCATCACTGAATTTGCCGGCGCGCAGAAAAGTAATCACCTGAATGGCCACCTCGGCCGAGAGCAACAGGCCCTGGTGACTCACCGGCAAGGTGATGAAATCGGAGGCGCCGGACATATAGGTTTCTTCTACCGAGACAGTCCCGTCGTGTGGCGAATTCAAACCACCCACCAGCATACCCACACCCAGTGGCAGGGTACCGGCAATCACGCCCAGATCACGGGTGCGCAACCATTTAGGCCGGTCGCCCAGCAAGCCATGTTCGACACTGCGACCTAGCGCCCAGCGGGTAATGCGACGCTTGTTGAGGCGTTGCGCGACCG
>JACPVK010000464.1 GCA_016191795.1 Gammaproteobacteria bacterium | reverse complement strand
TATGACGGGTCATCTATCCAGCATAATAAATCCAGGTCCAGGCTGGAGGCACCGAACTGGCGTAACCGCACCCGGGGTTCGGGGTCGGTGCAGATTTCGGCATTGGCTACGGCTACGGCGAGCAAAACACTCTTGGCGTGATCGATGTCGCAGCCATAAGCCACGCCAACATGAATGCGAATACGCGATTTTTTACTGGGGCCGCCAGATTCGTTGATGATTTTACTGTTGCCCATGATGGCATTGGGGATGGTTATTTCCACGTCATCACGACTCAGGATGCGGGTACTGCGTATGCCTATGTGGGTGACTTCACCGCGTTCGCCGGAATCGAGCACAATGTAATCGCCAATTTTGTAGGGGGCGTCGGCAATGATCAGCACGCCGGAAAATAAATTGGCCAGGGTGTCTTTGGCGGCAAAGCCCACGGCAATACCGACGATACCGGCCGATGCCAGCCAGGCTGTCATATCAACGCCCCAGACAGTGAACAGGGCATACAGGGCTGCACCAAATATCAGCAATATGCCCATGTTTTCAAACAAGGGCAGGGTCTGGGTATTGATGAAGGGGTTGCGGGCGTCGCGGCTTAATGTACGTAATACAATTTTCACCACGCGTACAAAAAATATCATCCACAAAACGATGGCCAGGGTTTTGAAGGTAAGAGACGGCCAGTAGCCATGTTCCGGTAACACCAGATCTATGGCCATCGCGATAGCCGCCAGCTGGATCGAATAGAACAGCGCCGGGCGCAAGGCCTCGGTAATCTGGTCGCCGAGACCAGAATGAGTGTATTGGGTGATGCGTAACACTACCTTCCCAAGAATCAGGTTAATCAGCTTGGCGATGATCAGGCCGCATACAAGAATGATGAGGGCCTGGTAATTGGTGTTGCTGCTAATCAATTGCAGATAGTGATCGATGCCGGTTTCCATAGAATCTCCTGGGTCAGGTGGTGGATGATTCCAGAGAAAGCCGACAGCGACAATGGTTCAGTGTTGAGCTGGTGAATTTTTTGCAGGTCGGAAGGATGCCCCATGGCGTTCCAGCGAGGGCTGGTTTATAGTGCCGCCTCGATTTTCAAGACCGCAGGAGAGTCCGCGCAGGCAGTAATGCTGCGCGGCGCCGAAGGCGCAACCGCCCGGAAACGCTCAGGCAAACGAACTGCGATCCTGTTTGATGAATGTGCATGTCGCGTAGCGACACTTACCTGCCCTCCCTCACTCTTTTCAGTGGGTGAGGGAGGCACCACCGGCGGTAGCCGGTGGGGGGTGAGGGTACATCAGCATGCACAACAAACAAATCGGCTCTGGAGAGCGGCCCGACTAAAGTCAAAGGGCCCACCGAAGGGGAAAACGGATTACATTCATGCCATGCGTTTTTTGCAGGTTCGCCTTCAGGCGCACCTACAAAAGATGTACCAGGCCTGAGCATGAATTAACACCGTCTATCTCTCAGGTATCAGGACAGAGGGGCGCATTGAATTCGTTATATAGTAACGGATCAACCCAATGGAGCCCCCATGAGCCAAAAAACCATTCTATTCGACAAGCATGTGCAATACGGTGGCAAGGTTGTTGATTTTGCCGGCTGGCAAATGCCCATCAATTACGGATCGCAAATCGACGAACATCATCATGTGCGTACCGATGCCGGTATGTTCGATGTGTCGCACATGACGGTGCTGGATCTCTCCGGTTCCACCGTGCGTCCGTTTCTGCAATATCTGCTCGCCAACGATGTAGCCAAACTGAAAGAGCCCGGCAAGGCACTGTATTCCTGCATGCTCAACGAGCACGGCGGCGTGATCGACGATTTGATCGTGTATTTCATGCGTGACGACTGGTTTCGCATGGTAGTGAATGCCGGCACCCGCGAAAAAGATATCGCCTGGATCAACAAACAGGCCGCTTCCTTCAAGGTAGCTGTAGCGGTACGTGATGATCTGGCCATGATTGCGGTGCAAGGCCCCAATGCCCGTGCCAGGGCGCTGCAAACCCTGCCGATTGATGCCAGTGAAGCTGCCGCCGAACTCGGCAAATTTTTTGGTGCGGCTAGCGGCGAATGGTTTGTCGGTCGTACCGGCTACACCGGTGAAGACGGTTTTGAAATTATGTTGCCGGAATCCGAAGCAGCCGCCTACTGGGACAAGCTGGCGCATGCCGGCGTCAAGCCCTGTGGCCTGGGCGCGCGCGATACCCTGCGTCTGGAAGCCGGCATGAATCTTTACGGCACCGATATGGACGAAAATATTTCCCCGCTGATTGCAGGCCTGGGCTGGACCATCGCCTGGGAACCGGCCGAACGTCAGTTCATTGGTCGCGATGCCATTCAAAAAGAAAAGGCGGCGGGCGTTAAGCAAAAATTCGTCGGCCTGATCCTCGAAGATAAAGGCGTGTTGCGCAGCCATCAAAAAGTAATAGTACCGGGTGTCGGTGAAGGCGAAATTACCAGTGGCACATTCTCGCCGACTCTGAAAAAATCCGTGGCACTGGCGCGGGTACCTGCCGCGACCGGCAGCGAGTGCCAGGTGGATATACGTGGCAAGCTGCATACGGCGCGAGTTGTAAAACCGGTGTTTGTCAGAGATGGCAAGGAAGTAGCAAGTAGCAAGTAGCAAGCAAAAGCATTCCCTTGCGACTTGAGTCTTGCTACTTGCCACTTGTTACAGTGAATGTGATGCCCCGACTTTTATACGATTTTTTTTGAAAACATTATTTCCAGATTGGAGACATTATGAGCAGCGAAATCCCATCCGATTTGTTTTACACCGGCACCCACGAATGGGTGCGCCAGGAAGATGATGGCACCATCACGATTGGTATTACCGATCATGCCCAGTCGGCGCTCGGCG